>JAPOWL010000579.1 GCA_026707615.1 Acidobacteriota bacterium
GCTACATCAGCCGCTACGTGACGCTGGAGCCGGGCGACATGATCTTCACCGGCACCCCGGGCACCACGTCGGCGATGCAGCCCGGCGACGTCGTCGAGATCGAGCTCGAGCACGTCGGCATCCTGCGCAACACCATCGGCCCCAAGGGGGGACGGACCACCAACGACAACCAGTAGCCCCGGCGCCCCGGATCGCGGCACCCCGGGCTTGTCCGGGATGCCGGCGGGAGAGCGACCACGCTCGGGAGAGCAGCAGATGACGAAACGGGTGCAAACGAGGACGACCGTCGCCGTCGGCGCCCTGGCGGTGCTGGCGTTCGGCGGCGCCCCGGACGCCGCCGCGGAGGAGGTCACCTACACCGCGGACGTCGCGCCGATCCTGTACGAGAACTGCCTGGTCTGCCATCGGCCGGGACAGGTGGCGCCGATGGCCTTCCGCGACTACGCGGAGACGCGCCCCTGGGCGCGCGCCATCAGGGACAAGGTGCTGTCCGGCGAGATGCCGCCGTGGTTCGCCGATCCGCGGTACGGGACGTGGCTGAACGACCGCCGGCTGACCCAGGAGGAGATGGACACCATCGCCGCCTGGGTCGACGCCGGGGCGCCGCTCGGCGACCCGGCCGACCTGCCGGAGCCGCCGGCGTTCTCGGACAACTGGGCGCTCGGCGACATGGGCGATCCGGACCTCATCGTCCCGATGCCGGTGACCGTCGAGGTCCCGGCGGACGGCGAGCAGGCCTACCAGCAGTACTACGTGAAGAACGATCTGCCCGAGGACCGGTTCATCAAGGGGATCGAGGTGCGTCCGGGCAACCGGGCCGCCGTGCACCACGCCGTGATCGACATGGCGAGGCTCCCCCCGTGCAGCCGGCTCGACGCCCGCGGCCAGATCGAGCCGATCGACGGCTGCGAGCGGGACGACGGCGGCCAGCAGTTCGTCTTCGCGCGCGAGAGCTACAAGCTGATCGGCTACGCTCCCGGCAAGGGCTTCCAGCGCTACCGCCCCGGTACCGGCAAGCGCATCAGCCCCGGCTGGTACTACCGCTTCGACCAGCACTACACGCCGATCGGCACCCCGCAGACGGACCGCACCGAGATCGGGCTCTGGTTCCACGACGAGGCGGTCGAGACCGAGATGATCCAGAAGATGGTGAGCGGCAGCGGCGCGTTCATCGCCGAGGACGTCGAGGTCATCGCCGGAGCCGGGCAGCGGCGGCCGCGCGTGCCGAACATCCCGCCGCACGCCGGCAACTGGAAGCTGGTCGCCACGACGCCGTTCACCGAGTCGGTGACGCTCTTCGCCCTGGCTCCGCACATGCACCTGCGGGGCAAGGACATGAAGTACGTGCTGGTGCGCCCGGACGGCTCCGAGGAGACGCTGCTGAGCGTGCCGAACTACGACTTCAACTGGCAACTCTTCTACGAGCTCGTCGAGCCGATCGAGATCGAGGCCGGCAGCAAGCTGATGACGATCGGCCACTTCGATAACTCGCTCCGCAACCGCTACAACCCGGCCCCGGACCGCGAAGTCTTCTGGGCGGAGCAGAGCTGGGACGAGATGTTCAACGGCTTCTACGAGTACTCCGTGGCGATGCCCGGGAAGCCGCAGACCGAGAACTGAGAGGCCCGGGGTACGCCGGGGCCGGAACCGGCGTCGGCCGCCCGCCACGGGCGCCGGGGACGACGGTACTGCGACGGAGTCGTGGTGGTCGTCGTTCCGGGCATCGATCGCGGGCCGGTCGAGGTCACCCGAACGGGCGAGAGAGCGCGCCAGGTCAGGTTGGAGTCATGAATCTGCTGCGGCTGGGTTGTGCAATCGTCGTCGTCGTCGCGACCGTGCTGGCGCCCGCGTCCTCGGCGGCCCACCCGATGGACACGCAGAACGCGGCCTTCGTCCAGGGCGTCGACGGGCCGGCCCCCGGCCCGTTCGTCTACCTCGGGGCGAAGCACATGGTGACGGGCTACGATCACCTGCTGTTCCTGGTCGGGGTCATCTTCTTCCTCTACCGCCTGCGCGACGTCATCCTCTACGTCAGCCTGTTCACCCTCGGCCACAGCGTGACGCTCCTGGCCGGCGTGCTCGGGGGACTCGAGGTCAACGCCTACGTCATCGACGCCATCATCGGGCTGTCGGTCTGCTACAAGGCGTTCGAGAACATGGGCGGCTTCGAGCGCATCCTCGGCTTCCGGCCGAACACGCGCTGGGCCGTGCTCGTCTTCGGGCTCTTCCACGGGCTGGGCCTGGCGACCAAGCTCCAGGAGTTCACGGTCACCGATGCCGGCCTCGTGGCCAACATCCTGAGCTTCAACGTCGGCGTCGAGATGGGGCAGATCCTGGCCCTGAGCGCCGTCCTGATCGGGATCACGATCTGGCGCACGCGGCCGAGCTTCGTGCGCCACGCGTTCGTCACGAACGCCGTGCTCATGGGCGGCGGCTTCATCCTGACCGCTCAGCAGATCTTCGGTTACGTCTTCTACTCCTGAGAGCAGCCCCATGGCCGACGCCGCGCCGCCCTCCGGCCCGCCGCCGATCTCCGTGCGCAGGATCGGCCTCGCCGCCCTGGCCTCGCTGGTCGCCGCCCTGCTGGTCTTCGCGGGCGCCGTGCTGCCCGCGGAATACGGCGTCGACCCGCTGGGGACCGGCGAGCTGTTCGGGTTGCTCGCGCTCGCGCAGGTGGTCGCGGTGACCGCCGAGGAGGACGAGTACCGCACGGACGCGGTGGAGCTGACGCTGCGGCCCGAGGAATGGGTGGAGTACACCTACCGCATGCAGGAGGGGGCGGCCATGCTGTACTCGTGGCGCGCCACCGGCCCGCTTCCCTACAACCTGCACAGCGCGCCCGACGGAGCCCCCGCCGGCTACGCGGAGAGCTTCGACGCCCAGGAGAACAACACTGCCCACGGGAGCTACATCGCGCCGTTCAGCGGCATCCACGGCTGGTACTGGGAGAACCTCGGGACCGAGGACGTGACCATCACCTTCACCAGCGCCGGGTTCTACCGCGACGCCCATGTGGTGCGGGATCGTGCGGACGGCTACCGCACCCTGATGGACGTGCGCGGCAACCCCTTGCCCGACGGGTCGAACTGACGGCGGAATCCCCGGCGGCGCCCCGCCCTGCCGCGCGTCGAGACTCCCGCTGACCGGGAGAAGGCTCCCCATGCAAGCGTCCGGCGGCGGCACGGCCGCGGACGCCGGTGAGACTCGCAGCGCAGGACGATGTGACACACCGCCGGCCGTCCGCCTCTCGTGCGGGGTCGGCGCGCGGGCCGCGTGGTACGATCGACCGATGCCCGTCACGCCGCAGGACGTGCTCCGCCGCGTCTTCGGCTACAGCGGGTTCCGCGGTCAGCAGGAAGCGATCATCGCCCGCGCGGTCGGCGGCGGCGACAGCCTGGTGCTGATGCCGACCGGCGCCGGCAAGTCCCTCTGCTACCAGATTCCCGCCCTCGTCCGGCCCGGCGCCGCCGTCGTCGTCTCGCCGCTCATCGCGCTGATGCGCGATCAGGTCGACGGGCTCCGGCAGGCGGGCGTGCGCGCGGCGTGCCTCAACTCCACCCTCGCCTACCGCGAGGTTCTCGACGTCGAGGCGGGGCTCCGCGCCGGACGGATCGATCTCCTCTACGTCGCCCCCGAACGGCTGCTCGGCGAGCGGACGCTGGCGCTGCTCGACCAAGTCGACCTGGCGCTCATTGCCGTGGACGAGGCGCACTGCGTCTCGCAGTGGGGACACGACTTCCGTCCGGAGTACCTCGAGCTGGCGGCCCTCGCCGAGCGCTTTCCCGGCGTGCCGCGCATGGCGCTCACGGCGACCGCGGACGAACCGACGCGCCGCGAGATCCTCGACCGGCTGCGGCTCGGAGACGCCCGGGTGTTCGTCGGCGGCTTCGACCGGCCCAACATCCGCTACCGCGTCGTCCCGAAGCAGAATCCGCGCGAGCAGCTCGCACGCCTCCTCGCGGAGGAGCATGCGGGCGATGCCGGCATCGTCTACTGCCTGTCGCGGCGGCGGGTCGAGGAGACGGCCGCGTGGCTGCGCGAACGCGGCATCGATGCGCGCCCCTACCACGCGGGGCTCGGGGCCCGCGAGCGCGACGCCAACCAGGAGGCGTTCGTCCGCGGCGACGGCGTCGTCATCGTCGCCACCATCGCCTTCGGCATGGGCATCGACAAGCCCGACGTCCGCTTCGTGGCCCATCTCGACCTGCCGGGGAGCCTGGAGGCCTACTACCAGGAAACCGGGCGCGCGGGGCGGGACGGGCTGCCGGCAACCGCCTGGATGGCCTACGGGCTGCAGGACGTGGTGACGCGGCGGCAGATGGTCGACGGCTCGGAGGCGGACGACGCCCGCAAGCGGATCGAGCGCCGCAAGCTCGACGCCATGCTCGGCTACTCGGAGCTGGCGACGTGCCGGCGTCGATCGCTGCTGGCCTACTTCGGGGAGTCGCCCCCGGCGGGCTGCGCCAACTGCGACAACTGCCTCGAGCCGCCCGAGACGTGGGACGCCACGGAGGATGCGCGCAAGCTGCTCTCGTGCGTCTACCGGACGGGCCAGCGGTTTGGCGCAGCTTACGTCGTCGACGTCCTGCGCGGGAAGGGCGGCGAGCGGGTGCGCCGCTTCGGGCACGATCGGCTCCCGACGTTCGGGGTCGGCGCGGACCGCGACGCCGCCGAGTGGCGGTCGATCGTCCGCCAGCTCGTGGCGCGGGGCC
>JAPOWL010000127.1 GCA_026707615.1 Acidobacteriota bacterium
GCCGGCGGCCCGCGCGCGCCGCTCGACGTCCTCCGCATGCCGCCGGTCGACCTCGCGGCGGTGCGCGAGGCGTTCGCGCAACCACGCGCGCCGCCCCGCGCTCGTCCGCCCGCCCGGCCCGTCCGACGCGGGGCCGACCCACCGCGGCCCGACCCAACTCCACACCAGACCGAGGAGTCCGAGGCCTGCCGCGGCGAGGGCGGCGAGCGGAAGGCCGGCGAGCAGGAGAGTGACGGCCGCCGCCGTGCCCGCAGCGCCGACCATCGCGGCCCAGGCGCGGCGCGGCACGAACCGCGTCCTTCCACCCGCCTCCTCCGCGGCGGCGGCGAGCTCCCGCTCGAGCGCCTCGACCGGGGGCCCGGACGGGGGGCGCGGGTTGGGCCGGGCCCGCCACGTGGCGAGCGCGGCCACCACCTGCTCGGCCAACCGGTCGTGGTGGGCGTCGCGCGGCGGGCCGTCCGGGAACCGCGCCGCAAGCTCCGCGGCCCGAGCTGCGCGACGCTCCGCCTCCTCTGCCTCCCGGCCGGCAAGCACCGCCCGGACCGCCGCGGCCCGCTCCGCGACCGCATTCGCCTCCCGATCGAGCCGTTCGGCACGCGAGGCCACGTGGCGGTAGTCCGCCTGCGCCTGCCGGGCCCGCTCCAGGGCCGCGCGCGCCCGCTCCACCTCCCCCCGTGCCTTCGGGAGCGGCCGCGACCGCGATTGGGCCGATCCGATCCGTTCCCGGCGGTAGCGGGTCAGGTAGCCCCGCGCGGCGGCCGCGGTCGCGCTGCTTCCGCCGGTTGCGGCAGCCCTCTGCAGGTCTTCCTGCAATGTGGCGGCGTCGTCGAGCAAGCCCAGGATCTGCGCCTGCCGAACCGACGAGACGGCGAGAAACGACTTCCGGTTGAGGCCGAGCCAGCGCGAGCCGTCGGGCGCACCGTCGTAGAGGATCTCCCCGCCGTAGTCGCGACCCGCACGATCGGCGTCGCTCGCGCGGCAGTCGTTCCGCGTCGCCAGGTCGCGGCTGAGCTCGACGCGACGGCCGTCCTCGAGCTCCACGAGCGTGGAGACGGCCCAACCCGATCCGGCGCTCCAGGGCCGGTGACGCTCCCGCAGGCGGCGATCCTCCGCCGAGCCCGGCCCGGAACCGCGGCGCATGCCGCAGAGGCCGGCGTAGAGGGCGGCGTGCCAGGTCGACTTGCCTGCCTCGTTGGGGCCGTAGACGACGTTCATGCCCGCGCCGAAGCCGAGCGTCTCGTCGCCGAACGGCCCGAAGGGGTGCGCGCGGACCCACGCGAACCGCATCACGGAACCTCCAGGTCGCTTCTGCCCTCGAGCGCGCGCAGGCCGCACGCCAGCACGCGCCGGGTCTCGTCTTCCGCCAGATCGGCCGCCAGGACATCGCGGACGAACTGACCGCGCACCGTCGGCTCGCGCCGGATCGCGTCGAGGTCGTAGTCGGCCCGCAGATCGCCGAACCGGATCCGGAGGGCATCGAAGCGGCCCCGCAGGGCTTCGCAGAGGTCATCCTCCCGCAGGTCGACCGCCGGCTGCAGCTCTCCCTCGACCGTCAACCGCATGACGCCTTGCCGGGTGCCGACACGCTCGACCAGGCGCTTCCGGACGTCCTCCCGCGACGCGCAACCGCTCACGTCGAGCGTCAGGTCGTGCACCGCGGTCCGCGCCACGACGTGCCGCTCACGCGTCACCGCGCCGTCCGGGGCTATGGTCGCGGCCACCGCGCCTCGCGGGCCTTCCTCGCCGAACGCGAGCGGCTCGGGGTTCCCGGGGTAGGTATGGCGGGCGGCGTCCCGGGGCCGATGGTGGTGTCCCAGGAACGCATGCGCCAGACCGGCCCGCTCGATGTCGCCCGCGTGGAAGGGAGCGTGCGGCTGCTTGCCTCCGCTCTGCTCGTCGAACCCCGACCGTTCCGCCGCGTGGCAGAGCCCCAGATGGACTCCGGACCCCTGCGCGCGGAACGCGTCGAAGAACCCGCCCGTGCCCGTGGGGCTGCAATGGGCCGCGCCCCACAGCGTCACGCCGCCGCCGAGGTCGACGGGCTGCAGCCGGGGTTCGCGGAAGACGTGGACGTTGGGGCTCCAGTCGACGAGCGCGTAGAGGCTGTCGGGACCGAACCAGTCGTGGTTGCCCGGCGCGAGATAGACGGGAAGGGGGGCGAGGTCGGCGAAGGCCCGCCGCAGGAACCCGGCCGTGTCGGGCGTCGCGCGATCGTGCTCGTAGAGGTCTCCACCGCAGAGCAGCGCATCGACGTTCTGCTCCCGAGCCAGCCCGACGATGCGAGTGAGCGCGTCGCGCAGGCCCTGGCGCCGCCGCCTCGCCGCCGTACCTTCGGCCCCGGCCCAGGCAAAGCGCGCGTCGAGATGCAGATCGGCGAAGTGCAGGATCGTCACCCGCGATACTCGGCGGCTCTGGCGCGACCTTGCCGCCGCGCCGGGAGTCGGCGCGGGCGCAACATCCTGCATCGCAGGTCGCGCGGCGCAGACTCCCGGCCACTCGCGCCGGCGAAGCTGCCCGCGCACCCCCATGTGCTGCGGAGCCCGGGGAGCCCGGCAGGCGCCAGCGCACCTGATTCTATCCGCTGCGCGGCGTGACCGGCCGGGCGGTCCCGGGCTCGAGACGGCCACCGGGCGACCGCCCGGAACCCACGGGCTCGCGGCACCGGGTAGAGTGGGCGGGAGCCGACCGGCGGCTGGCCGCCGGGGAGGAGCGATGCCCAGGATACGCCCACAGCGCGGCCGGCGCGCGGCGTTCGGCGCAGCCGCCGCGGTGCTGGCCGGTGCCGTCGCCGGTTGCGACGCGCCGCCGGCAGAGCAACCGCAGCGCCCTCCGGACGCCTCCGGAGCCCCCACTTCGCCCGACCTGGGAACCCGTCTTGCCGGGACGTGGCGGCTCGTGCGGGTCGAGCGCCGAGACCAGAACGGAAACCCGCTTCCGGAGTTCGTCCACCGCGGAATCGGGACCGGGCCGGCCGTGGGCTACCTGCTGTACGACGGCGAGCACTTCGGCCGCGTCGTGCAGCGCGAGGCCACGGAGACGCAGGCCGGGAACTCCGGGCCCGATGGGCCGCTCGCCGCCCTCGCGCGCTACGCGGCCGACTTCGGACGCTTCGCGGTCGACGAGCAGGCCGGTCACCTCACCCACCGGATTGCCGGGAGCCTCGACCCGCGCCTGACGGGAACGGAGACGCTGCTGCGGTACGAGCTGGCCGAGGACCGACTGGTCCTGATGCCGCCGCTGCGGTGCCCCGACTCGTTCGTCACCGACCGGGGCTGCGGGTACGGCACCACCGGCCTCCAGTTGCGCAACGTCTGGGAACGGCTCGAACCGGCTGCGGGCGCCGGAGACTCGGCCCGGGAGCTTCTCGGGTTCTGGGAGATCGACCGCATCGAGCGCCGCACGGATGACGGCGACGAGCTCACCGCCGGCCAGTACGCCGCGGGCTACCTGATGTACATGCCCTCCGGCTTCATGGCGGTCCAGCTGATGCGCCCGGATCGGCCTCCCTACGCCGGATCGTCGCCGACGCCGTCCGAGGCGGAGGCCGCCGTCCGGGGCTACGTGAGCTACTTCGGACCGTTTCGCGTACGGGAGGAGGAGAACGTCGTCGTGCACGAGCGCATCGGTCACCTCGACGCCCGGAGCGTCGGCAGCGAAGCGCGCCGCGCGTTCACGCGGCGCGGCGGGCAG
The DNA here is from genome assembly GCA_026707615.1 of Acidobacteriota bacterium. Taxonomy (GTDB): domain Bacteria; phylum Acidobacteriota; class Vicinamibacteria; order Vicinamibacterales; family UBA8438; genus JAGWAJ01. Next base: position 3,691 of record JAPOWL010000127.1, read on the forward strand.
CTCCGGCTCGAGCCGCCGTCCGCAACCGCCGACGGGGAGGCGGTGCGCACCACCGTCTTCTGGAACCGGCTCGGCCCGCCCCGGCCGTCCGCGCCGTAGGAGTTTGCGGCCCGCCGCAGGGGCCGGCCCTTTCCGCGCGGGACCGCCTGCCTTACAATGCGGTCGCGATCCGCCCTCGCGAGCGGGCGCGTCCGCGCGTTGCCGAGAAGACGCCGGACCGGGGCATTCACATCGGAGGAGATCAGTGATGCGATCAGTCTTTCTCGCCGTCGTCGTCGCCTTCGCGCTCACCGGCGCCGCGAGCGCCCAGGACGCGCCGCCGCCGCCGTGCGGTCCGGCCGGTGACCTCTCGGCCGAGCTGAAGGGCAACGTGGCGGACGACTCGCGCTGCTTCGAGATCCGTATGTACACCGCGCGCCCGGCCGTCACCGAGGACGGCAAGACCACGGGCGGCATCGACGAGCTGCACGACCGGTTCCGCAACGGCGAGGTGTCGATCTTCGAGAAGCACGGCGCGAAGGTCGTCGCCGTCTGGCAGAGCCTCGACAATCCGAACACCCTGATCTGGATGCTCGCCTATCGCGACCGGGCGCACCGCACCGAGGTCTGGGAGGGGTTCCGCGGGGACCCGGACTGGGACGAGCTCCTGGCCAAGTACCCGGCGCCGCTCGAGGGGGCCGAGGTCATCATGATGAGCGCCTCGGACTACTCGGCGCTCAAGTAAGGAGCTCATCGTTCCCACGCAGGGGGACGCCGCGCCCGGGCGGCCGGTCTCGCCAGGGCGCGGCGCTCGCTCGCCGGCCGGCGCCGGCGGGGGAGTGATGCGTGTAGTCTTGAGCGGAAGCCGTGCGGGAGGAGAGCGAGCCATGCGGAAGCGCGGAATCGTCGGTCGCGGGTCGGCAGTCGGACTGCTGGCGCTCGGCCTGTCGACCGGATCGCCGGGCGGGTCGGCGCGCGCCGCGGACGGCGAGGCGCAGCTGACCGTGTTGTCGAGCCGGCCGGACATGGTCAGCCGCGGGG
>JAPOWL010000354.1 GCA_026707615.1 Acidobacteriota bacterium
CGGCATTACGCCGTCCAGAACGGGGACGATGAAGGTGAACGCGATCGAGGCGCCCTCGACCTTCCCCTCGAGCGGCAGCACCATTCGATCGCCGATGTCGATCTCGCCGGAGATGGCCGCGCCGTCCTGCTCGAGCGTGGCGGTCCAGGTGGCCTCGCCGGTCTGGGTGTCGAGGTCGATCTCCCAGACCCCGGAGACGTCGGACTGCGCGAGCGCCGCCGGTGCCGCGAGCACCAGAGCGGCAAGCGTCACCGCGACGAGCACGCGGCGTGCGAAGAGGCCATCCGCAACGCGCGGTGCCCCGGTGACCCTGATCATCGATGAATGTCGCATGTCGTTTCAGCCGCCGGCGGGCACTCCCTCGTCCGTTCGGGCGACCCGGGAGGCACGGCCCGCACCGGCCTCCGCCTCACCTGCCGCTCCTGGCCGGACGCTCCGCTCGGCGCCCCTCCCACCGTCCAGGACTCCGCGCCCTGCCACGACGGCTCCTGGGCGCGTTCGTCGCTCCTACGGCTGCGCCGGCGGCTCGTCGACCGCCTTGGTCAGCCACATGATCCCGAAGTTGAAGAACGCCTCGCCGTCGATGGAAATCTGCTGGTTGATCCGGTAGGCGGCGGGCGAGACGAAGTAGCTGCGCCCCTTGAGCACGAACGTCCGGTCGTCGTACGCGATCTCCGGCGTCTCCCAGAACGTGCTGTAGTAGCCGCCGAGGTCGCCCCCGAGCGGGCCGTACTGGAAGATCGAGAACCCCGCGTCGTAGCGCACGAACCGCGTGATGCTCTGCCCGCCGAGCCCGTACTCGTAGAACAGGATGCCGTCGCCGGTCATCGTCACGCCGTCCTCGTTCTCCATCGCGATGGAGATGCGCAGATAGCGGTTCGCGACGTGGGTGACCGTCTCGGTGCCGCTCCACCGGCCGGGCGGGAAGAGCCCCGTCTCCGGCGGATTCCACTCGATCTCCCATTGCCCGAGGAAATAGCGCGGATCGAACGGCGGCATCATCTCGTTGCCGCGCGTGGGTCCCTGCTGGAACGCGCGGGGCGCGGCTGCGCCCTCCGGATGGCGGGGCGCTCCCCCGGCCACGGCCACCTGGGCGGCGAGGAGGGCCGATACCGACCCGATTGCCAGCGACTGCATTCGCATGAGCTGCCGTCCTGCTCCGGCCCGGCGCCACCAGCCCGCACGCGCGAAGCCGGCCGAGGCCCGGCCATTCTACTCCGGTCCGGCCGCGCGGTTCGGTTTGATCGGGTCGGGCGGGCATGGTAGAAGGTCCGCGTGACGAGACTCAGCATCCGAACGGGGGCCGTCGCGAACGCCGGCCCCGCGTGCGCAACCGCCGTCCTGGTCCTGCTGGGGAGTGTCTACCTCGCGACCGCCGGCGGGGCGGCCGTCCAGGACGAGCCGGCGACCGACGAGGTCGCGCTGGTGACGGTGGTCGGCTGCCTGGCCGAGGAGCCGGGCGATCTGCCGTGGGTCCTCGAGCGCGCCACCGCCGGCGAGCCGACCGAACAGGCGTTCACGAGCGAGGAGGAGCTTGCCCGCTCGGCCGGCGAAGCGCTGGGCGACCTGCGGTACCGGTTGTTGGGGGTCGGAGAATTCGGCGTGGAGTCGCACGTCGGCCATCGGGTGCAGACCAAGGGTCTGAAGCTGCGCTACGACGGCGAGTGGCGCCTCAACATCACGTCCTTCCAGCATCTGGCCCCCACCTGCGAGTAGGCGGGGCCGCCCAAGCCGCGCGGCGGCGGCCCGGGTAGCGAGTAGAATGTGAGCCCGGCCTCAGCGGGAATCGGCGCCGCAAGCGCCCGAGGCCTGCGCGACGGCGCGATGCGCCGCCGCGGCATCGAGACGAGAGGAGCGCCCCACTGATGACCGACGCGACCCCGGCCCGCTGGCAACCGCTCCTCGGCGGGGTGCTGATGAACCTGGCGCTCGGCGTGATCTACGCCTGGAGCGTCTTCGTGGCGCCGTTCGGCGAGGACTTCGGCTGGAACCGCACCCAGGTATCGGTGGTCTTCACGATCGCCATCCTGTCGGTGGGCTCCTGGTTCGTCGTCGCCGGCTTCCTGCAGGACCGGTTCGGACCGCAGCGGGTCGCCGCCTTCGGCGGCATCCTCTACGCGCTCGGCTTCTACCTGGCGAGCCAGACGGACTCCCTCATCTGGCTCTACATCACCTTCGGGGCCATCGCGGGCGCCGGAAACGGCTTCGGCTACGCGATCCCGATCCCGGTCTGCTCGAAGTGGTTCCCCGACCGGCGCGGCCTCGCCGTCGGCCTGGTCGTGGGCGGCTACGGCGCCGGCTCCGGCATCTACGGCCCGCTCGCGCGGGAGGTGCTCATCCCGGCCTACGGCTGGCAGGGGACGATGCAGATCTCCGCTGCGGTGTTCCTGGTGATGACGCTGGTCGCGGCGTGGCTGCTCCGGAACCCGCCGGAGGGCTACAAGCCGCCCACCGCGGCGCCGGCGCCGGCCCCTGGCGCCGCGCCGGCCGCGGCCGCGCCGGTGGGGCTCGACTTCGCCACCGGCGAGATGGTCCGGACGCCGACCTTCTACCTGCTCTGGATCGCGTACTGCCTCGGCGCCGCGGCCGGGTTGATGGTGATCAGCCAGCTCGTCCCGGTGGGCGAGGCGGCCGGGCTCGGCGCCGCGGCGGGCCTCGGCCTGACGATCGGCGCCATCGGCAACACCGGCGGCCGGGTGCTTTCGGGGTGGATGTCCGACACCTTCGGCCGGCTGAACACGCTGCGGCTCATGGTGCTGCTGTCGGCGGTTGCGCTGCCGCTGTTCTATCTGCTCGCCGGTCAGGTGGCGCTCTTCTACCTGCTGCTGGTCGTCATCTACTACTGCTACGGGACGCTGCTCTCGGTCTTCGCCTCCACCTGCGCGGACTTCTACGGCACGCGCAACATGGGCGTGAACTACGGGCTGCTCTTCTCGGCGTGGGGCGTGGCGGGCATCGTGGGGCCGGTCATCGCGGGCCGCGTCTTCGATGCCACCGGGACCTACGAGGTCGCCTTCTACGTCGCGGCGGCACTGTCGGTGGTCGCGCTCGCAGCGCTGATGCTGTCGAAGCCTCCGCAGGCGCCGGCCGCGGCGTCCTGATCGCGCGGGCGCGACATGGCTGCACCGTCCAACGGAGGCCCGGGAGGCATCGTCGCCGTCGTCGGCGACCTCGGGGACCGTCTCTGCCGCTTCACCCAGCGCTGGATTCCGGACTCCTGGGTGGTCTGCATGCTGCTGACCGTGGCGGCGGTCGGGCTCGCCATGTTCGGAGCCGGGGCCAGCCTCAACGAGTCGGTCCTGGCCTGGGGCAACGGCATGTGGGCGCTCCTCGAACTGGGGATGCAGTTCTCGATCGCCATGATCGCGGCGCACGCCTGCGTGTCGTCGCGCCCGGTGTTCCGCCTGCTCGACCGGCTGGCGAGCCTGCCCGACCCGAACCGGCCGGTGCAGGCGATCGCCCTCATCGGCGCCTACTCGCTCGTCACCGCCTACATGAACTGGGCGCTGAGCGTGGTGGCGTCGGCGCTGTTCGTGCCGTTCCTGGCCCGTAGGAATCCGAAGGCCGACATCCGGCTGGTGATCGCGGCCGCCTACGTCGGCATCGGCACCATCTGGCACGGCGGCCTGTCGGGCTCCGCGCCGCTCATTCTCGCCACGCCCGGCAATCCGCTGCTCGCCCCGGCCAGCGGCGAGCCGGTGATCGACCGCGTGCTGCCGGTCACCGAGACGCTGTTCGTCCCCTTCAACCTCATCTTCATCGCCGTCCTCGGCGCGGTGGCCCTGGGCACCGCGATGCTGCTCCACCCCCGGCGCAACGTCCGCACGCTGACGCCGGAGCAGGTCGACGCCATCATGCCGACGCTGCCCGAGGAGCAGTCGGTGGAGACGCCGGCAGGCAGGATGGACTCGTTCCGCGGCTGGACGATCCTGGCCGCGATCCTGATCGGCTACCCCCTCGGCTACTCCCTCGTCACCCGCGGCTTTGGCGCCACCTGGACCATCAACGCCTACAACGCGACGTTCCTGGTGGCGGCGCTGCTGCTCCAGGGACGGCCCTCGAACCTCGTGCGCGCGTTCGGGAACGGCGCCCGGACGGCCTCCGGCGTCATCCTGCAGTTCCCCTTCTACGCCGGCATCTTCGGCGTCATCAACAACACGGGCCTCGGCGCGTGGCTGGGCGAGCTCTTCGTCACCTTCGCCACGGAGGACACCTACCCGCTCGTCGTCTACTTCTATTCCGGCTTCGTGAACCTCTTCGTCCCGTCCGGCGGCTCGAAGTGGCTGATCGAGGCGCCCTACCTGCTGCCGGCCGCGAAGGAGCTGGGCGTATCGGCCACGACCACCGTCCTCGCCTACGCCTACGGAGACGCGACCACCAACCTCATCCAGCCGTTCTGGGCGATACCGATCCTGACCGTCACGCGCCTGAAGTTCGGCGACGTGCTGGGCTACACCGGCATCGTGGCCATCGTATGCACGCTGGTCAGCGTCGTCGCGATGCTCATCATCCCCACGAACCTGTAGGCGCCGGAGGCGGGGTCGTGGTGCGCGCGATCGGCGTGTCCTGCTCAGCGGCCGCCGAGTGATGCCCGTCGGCGCCAGATCCGACAGTCCGATGCTCCTGAGCCTGACGATCAAGAACTTCAAGAGCATCCGCGAAGCGCACGTCCGCTTCGGCCCCTTCACGTGTTTCATCG
>JAPOWL010000236.1 GCA_026707615.1 Acidobacteriota bacterium
CCGTGCCCGCCCGCTCGCCGATGGCGGCGAGGAGCGGGGTGAAGAGGTCCGTGTCGTAGTTCGAGAGCTTGTCCTGCAGTACCGCGACGATCCGCTCGAGGCCCATGCCGGTGTCGATGGACGGGGCCGGCAGCGGCGTGAGCGAGCCGTCCGACCGGCGCTCGAACTCCATGAAGACGTTGTTCCAGATCTCGACGTAGCGGTCGCAGTCGCAGTCGATACCGAGACAGCGCTCGGCGGAGCAGGGGAGATGGTCGCCGCGGTGATAGTGGATCTCCGAGCACCGGCCGCAGGGGCCCGTTTCGCCCATCGCCCAGAAATTCTCCGCGGCCCCCAGCTCGGCGATGCGCGACGGCGGCACCAGGCGCTCCCAGATGCCGTACGCCTCGTCGTCGCGGGGGATGCCGTCCTCGCCCTTGAACACGGTGGCGTAGAGGCGCTCGGCGGGCAGGTCCCAGACGTCGGTGAGCAGCTCCCACGCGAAGGGTATGGCGTCGGTCTTGAAGTAGTCGCCGAACGAGAAGTTGCCGAGCATCTCGAAGAACGTATGGTGCCGCAGGGAGGGTCCGACGTTCTCCAGGTCGTTGTGCTTGCCGCTCACCCGCATGCACTTCTGCGAGGTCGTGGCGCGCCGGTAGTCGCGGCGCTCGGCGCCGAGGAACAGATCCTTGAACTGGTTCATCCCCGCGTTGGTGAACAGCAGCGTCGGATCGTCGCCGGGCACGAGCGGCGAGCTGGCCACGATGCGGTGTCCGCGCTCGCGGAAGTAGTCCAGGAAGCTCTGTCGAATCTCGGCCGAAGTCATCGGGGTAATTCTGACATACGCCCGAATGCGTGGCCCCGCCGGTCGGCGCCATCGGGGCGCTAGCGCCCGTATAGCGTCGTCTGCGCGGTTTCTGCGGCGCAGACTCCTAGCGCGCCGGCTCGTCCTCTCCCGAAACGGGATTGCCCATCCGAGCCCGCAGCGCCGCAGTCGCCATCTGCGGGTCGAAGCCCTGGCGCACGAGGTAGCGGTACAGCCTGCCCAAGTGCTTCCGGTCCGTTATCGGCGCGCCCTCCGGGAGTCGCCGTGCAAGGGATCGTTCGAGCACGGCCCGGGTGTCTTGCTCCGTGTAGACTTCGACTACCGCCGCGCCGGCCACCGTGCGGTCGATGCCCAGCGCGACGATTTCCTGCTCGGCCCGTTGCGGGCCGCGATCGAGGATGCCGGCAGCGCGCCGGGCGTGCATGGTGGCGGTGCGACGATCGTCCAGGGCCCGTTCTTCCCGCAGGCGGTGGACGGCCGCCTCTGTCACGTCGGGTTCGAAGCCGCGTTGCCGCAGGCGCTCCGCAACCTGCGCGGCGGACAACTCGCGCCGCGCGAGCAGAGCCAGCCCCGTGGAGTAGGCGTCGGATGGCAAGCGCGGCCCCGCGACGGACCGGCCGGGGACGCGTCTAGCCGGCCCCGGCCGCCGCCTCGGCCGGGTGCGCCGCCGTCACCCGAGGATCTCCGTAGACGAACTTGAGCCAGCCGTGCGTATCGGCCACGCGGCCGTTGATGACGTCGAAGAACCGGCGCTGGATGGCCGCGGTGATCGGCCCGCGCTTGCCGCTGCCGATGGTGATCTTGTCGATGGACCGGATGGGCGAGATCTCGGCCGCCGTTCCGGTGAAGAACACCTCGTCGGCGATGTACAGGGCCTCGCGCGGCAGCGTTTCCTCGCGCACCTCGAACCCGAGGTCGCCCGCGAGCGTGACGACGACGTCGCGTGTGATGCCGGGCAGGATCGAATCGGCGGATGGCGGAGTCGTGATCATCCCATCCCGCACCACGAAAATGTTCTGGCCGCTGCCTTCGCTCACGAAGCCGCGCGGGTCGAGCGCGATACCCTCGGCGTAGCCGTTGAGGGTCGCCTCCATCTTGATGAGCTGCGAGTTGGCGTAGTTGGCGGTCGACTTGGCCACGGACGGAAACCGGTTGGGCGCTCCGCGGCCCCAGGAGCTGACCTGGACGTCCACGCCGTGCTCAAGTGCGTCTTCACCCAGATACGCGCCCCATTCCCAGACCAGAATCGCCGCTTCGACGGGGCAACTGAACGGATTGACCCCCAACGTGTCGTAGCCTCGGTAGAGGAGCGGACGGATGTAGCAGGCGTTGTAGCGGTTGGCCCGTATCGTGTCGAGAATCGCCTCGTGGAACTCGTCCGGCCCGAGGTCCTCGTAGTCCATACGGTAGATCTTCGCCGAGTCGTACAGTCGCCGAACGTGCGCGTCGAGGCGGAACACGGCGGCTCCGTCCGGTGTGTCGTAGCAGCGAGCGCCCTCGAAGACGCCGCTGCCGTAGTGGATGACGTGGGAGCCGATGTGGACCTTCGCGTCGGACCAATCCACCAGCTTGCCGTTCATCCAGATGCGGCCGGTCCCGAAGCTCATGGCAAACCTGTGAAATCCTATGAAGTGAACAAGTTACGCTTTCAGTGTACGAGTCCGGCGCGTTATTTGCAAGAGCATCCGCCTACCAGCTCTCGCCACAGAACGGACAACGGTCCGCGCGTGCGTGCAGAGGCTTGTGACAGCGCAGACAGAAACGGCCGGACGATGGGTTCTCGGTGCGCAGACGACGAGGGGTGACGTGGATCCGCGCACGCGCGGTCTCCCGTGTCGGGTCCGTCGAGCGGTCCGGCTTCGGTCGCGGTACCGGTGCTGAAGCATGCTCCAGGTCGCTCAGCAGATCCGTAGCCCGCTGGTAACGCGTCGACAGCCCCGGCGCCAGCGCCCTCATCACTACGTCGTTGAGCGCCTTCGGGACCTCGGGATTGGAGAGGCGCGGCGGCCGCACCAGCTCGCCGCTCCTGAGCTTGTCGAGATCGGTGGGGGCGGGCGACTCGTACGGGAGCGCGGCGGTGAGCATCTGGTACATGGTGATGCCGAGAGAGTAGATGTCGGACGCAAAGACGGCCTTGCCTTCGAACTGCTCGGGGGCCATGTAGGGTGGGCTGCCGATGACCGTCGTGCCGTGTGCGGCGATCTCCAGGAAGCGCGAGGTCCCGAAGTCGGCGACCTTCAGCACGCCGGCGTCGGAGACGAGCATGTTGGCCGGCCGCAGGTCGCGGTGTATCACTCCCTGCGCATGGGCATGCTCTATAGCCCGGCCGATCTGCATGGCGTAGTGGACAGTGCGTTCGGCGTCGAGGCCGGCACTGGTCGTGATGACCTCCTCGAGAGTGTGGCCGGCAACGTACTCCATCACGATGAAGAAGATGTTGTCCTGTTTTTCGGCCGTGGTAATGGAGACGATGTTGGGATGGTCGAGCGCCGCCAGCAGTCGAGGCTCCTGCAGCAGCTCGCCGAAGTTCAGGTTCTGTCGGTGGGGCACCTTGATCGCCACGTCCTTGTCGATCCAGGTGTCTCGAGCGAGATAGACGGCGCCGAAGCCGCCGCTGCCGAGGGGCGCGAGGATCTTGTACTTGCCTAGAGTCTGCCCTCGGAACAGCATGCGGGTATCGCAAGTATAGCGTGGCGTTTTGGCGGCGCTGACGCGCTCTGAACGGGGTTCGGGGTCTAGAGATCATCCCAGGCGAACCGCAGTATGGCGAGGGCGGCGAGCGGAGCGGTTTCGGCGCGCAGCGTGCGGCGGCCGAGGGTGAGTGGTCTGAATCCGGCTGCCTCCGCAGCCCGAATTTCATCGTCCGTCCAGCCGCCTTCCGGTCCGATTGCCAGCGCGGCGCAGTTCGGCCGTGGCTCGCGCCGAAGCACGTCCGTCGTGGCCGTCGAGGCGCCGGCCGCCGCCGGTTCCACCAGCAGCAGACGGACGGCTTGCGGCGGCGCGCTCTCGATGAACCCGCCGAAGGTGACGGGCGAGTGGATTGTCGGGACCACGGCGCGCCCGCACTGCTTGGCCGCGGCGACCGCTATGCCGCGCCAGCGGTCGGCGAGGCGTCCGCCGGCCCGTTCGTTTCCGCCTGAGTGAGTATGTCTGGTAACCAGCGGCACGATGTCGGTCACGCCGAGGGTTGTGGCGTCGCGAATCACGGTGTCGAGCTTGCGACCCTTGAGGACGGTCATCCCCAGCGTCACGTCCACGGCGGGCTCCGGGGCGGCCGCGACCGCGGCGCCGAGCTGCAGCACGGGGCGCCGCGAGTCGTCGTCCGTCACCATCGCCTCGTGCTGGCGGCCGCGCCCGTCGAAGATGAGGACCCGGGTACCGTTGCGCAATCTGAGCACGCGGCCCAGGTGGCGGCCCTCCTCGGCTGATAGACGGACTGCGCTGCCGGGCGCCGGAAGCCGCTCCGCGTAGAAGCGGTGGGTTGTCATCAGGTCCGCGTCCGAGGAGGGACGCTCGCCGACGACCGCTCGAAGACAAGGCCGATCCAATCGTCCTCCGCCGTCCGTTCACGGAGGATGAGCAGGGGCTCCAGGGCGGCCCGCACGGGGTGCTCTTCGTCGGTCGTGATACCGCTCGCTATCAGAATGCCGTGCGCCTGGACGCATCGCAGTACCCGCGCGGCGTGCCGCACGAAGAAGGCCCCGGTGAGATTGGCGGTGACGACGTCGCCTGCGTCGAGAGCAACGTCCGCGAGGTCGCCCGCAACCACCGTGGTTCGTTCCTCGACCCGGTTGTGCCGGATGTTCTCGAGCGTGTTCCCGAGCGCGTCGGGGTCGCGTTCCACGGCGACTACGGTCTTGGCGCCCAGCACTGCCGCGGTTATGGCC
>JAPOWL010000630.1 GCA_026707615.1 Acidobacteriota bacterium
GCCCGTCGCGACCCTCCGGATCGCCACGGCCCGCGTCGCCCACGGCTTCGGCTGGGAGCGCTCGTGGAGTCCACCCAGCTGCGGCCGGGCGGTGGTCGCGCTCGCCGCCCCGCCGCTCGGGGGGCTCGTCGGCAGCGACGAGCTGACCCCCATCGCGGCCCCGCCGGTGGCGCCCGCCGATGACCCCGCCGCGCTCGCGGCCCGCCGCGCGTGGATCCGCTTCCTGACGGCCGGCGTCGCCGTCTACCTGCTGGTGCCGATGGCGGGCTGGACGCTGCTGCACGCGGCGCTGGGGCACCGGCGGGCGGAGCGCTGGCGGCCGGCCGTGCCCAAGCGCGCGCGAGCCGCCGCGAGCGTCGCCGCCCGTCGCCGCAAGCCGGCGGCAACGCCCACCGGCCTGTCGCCCGAGGGCGGCGGTGCCTGCACCCACGTCGCCCGGCTGGAGCGGCCCTCGGAGGCGACCGACCTTCCGGCGCCGCTCGACCGGCTCGTCGACCTCGGCGACATCGACGCCGCCGCCGATCTGGAGCGCGCGCGGGAGATTCTCCGTACCGATCCGGCCCGGGTTGCGGTCGTGGTCTGGCTGCCGGCCACCCCGGACCGCGGGGTCCGCCGGAGGCTCCGGACGCTGGCCGGCGTCACCACGGAGCCTCCCCTGCTCGTCCTCGACGGCGGGGAGGCGCTGCGGCGCTCCGAACCGCCCCGCACGGCCGCGATCCGCCTGGAGGACTGGCGCGCGCTCGCCCGGGAGACCGGCGTCGTCCCGTTCGAATGCGACCTGGCCGCGCTCACCGCCGCCAGCCGGGAGGGCCTCGCCCGCGCCGCCGGACACGGGGAGCCCCGCGATGGCGGCCGCACCGGCCGGCCGGGAGCGCGCCCCGAATCCGGACCGGCGGCCGCGGGCGCCGGTCCGGCGCGGGCCGAGCTCGACCCGGAACCGCTTGATGCCGCCTTCGACGTTATCGGGCGACATCTGGAAGGGGACGATCCGTTGCCGTCCGACGCCGCGCTGGCGTCGTGCCTCGGCGAGGTCGCTCGCACCTTCCAGGTCGCGGGGGACGGCTCGCCCTCGGATGCCTGGCGCGCGCGGCTCGCGGGGCTCGTCACGCTCGACCGGCGGGACGTCTCCAGCCGCGTGGCGTCGCTCGCGCGCACCGGGATCGGGTTGCTGCCGGCGGCACTGCGCGAGCGCGCCGTCTGGGCGGGGCTGGGGGGGCTGCTCGGGGTGGCCGCCTGCGCCGCGGCCGCGACCGTCGCCCCCGGCGCGCTCGTGGCCCTGCCGGGGTGGGCGGCAACGGGGGCCGGGGTGGCCGGTCTGCTGTCCCTGGCCCGCCGCGGGGGCGGCGAGTCCGGTGCCGGGCGGCCGGCGGACGCCGCGGCGACGGACGCCGGATCTCCTCGCCGCCTGGGCGAGGCGGTCTTTGCGGCCGCCGCGAGCGCCGTGCTCTGGTGGTCGCAGGGCGCCGACGAGGCACGGACGACGCGCGCGCTCGAGGCGCTCGCGCCCGGCGACGCGCTGCCGGTGTTCGACGATCCGGACGCGGCCCGGCGCTGGCTCGCCACCGCGCGCCTCCGCGTGGTGGCCGCGGCTCGGGGGGAGGCGTGAGGAAGCGCCGGAAGCCGTTGCGGCTGGCCGTCGTCGGACACACCAACACCGGGAAGACGTCGCTGCTCCAGACCCTGCTGCGGCGCCGCGACTTCGGCGAGGTCAGCGCGAGCGGCGGCACCACGCGAGCGGTAGAGGCGGGCGAGGTGGCCGATGACGAGGGGAGCATCGCCGTTCTGCTCGACACGCCGGGGTTCGAGGAGTCGGATCGCCTGCGGGACGCGATCGAGTCCACCCGAACCGACCGCTACGACGATCCGCGGACGCTGCTCGACCGTTTTCTCGCCTCGCCGGCCGCGGCCGACGAGGAGGACCTGGGGCTCGAGGCAGCCTCGGTGCAGGCCGCGCTCCGCGCCGACGTCCTGCTGTACGCCATCGACGCGCGCGGCGACGCGAAGCCGAGGCACTTGGACGAGCTGGCGGTGCTGGCCGCGACGGCCCGGCCGCTCGTCCCGGTCCTGAACTACACGGGTCGTCCCGACGCCCACCCCGCTCGCTGGCGGAGCGCCTGCGCCCGGCAGGGCCTGCACGCCACGGTGGCCTTCGACGCCGTCGTGTACGACGATGCCGGCGAGCGGCGGCTGCTGGCCGCGGTCAAGGCGCTGGCGCCCGGCCACGAGGGGGCGGTCGATCGCTGGACGGCGCTGCGCGCCCGCGAGCGCCGGGAGGCGATGGCGGCGGCCACCGAGGCCGCGGCCGAGCTGCTCGTCACTGCCGCCGCGGCCGTGGTCGTGACCGCCCCCAAGGAACGGGACAAGGCGGCCCGCCAGGGGGCGGTCGAGGCGGCGACGGCGCGGCTCCTCAAGGGCTTGCGGAAGCGCGAGACCGTCACCCGCGACCGTATCGCGGCGACGCTCGGCTTCTTCGGGGACGAGGCCCGCGCGGTGACGTTCGACGTCGCCGAGGCCCTCGGCGGCGTGGACTTCCTGAGCCCCGCCAGCCTGGAGCGCGCCGGCCTCTGGGCCGCCGGCGCGGGGGCGGGTCTCGTGGCGGCCGGGGCGATGGTCGACATCGCCACGGGCGGCGTGTCGCTGGGCGGCTTCGCGGTCCTGGGGGCGGTCGGCACGGCCCTCGGCGCGGCCGGGGCCAGCGGGCGCAAGGTGCTCCGCCGGCTCCGCGGGCAGGACGAGGTGCGCCTCGCGGATGCCGGGGTGGAGCTGCTGGCCGCCCGCGCGGTCGCCACCATCCGCGCCATGCTCGCCCGCGGCCACGCGGCCGTCGAGCCGGTCCCGATCGAATCCGCCGTGAAGGAAAGCCTCGAGCGCGACGCCGGCCCCGCCTGGCGGGCCTCCTGGGCTCCTGCGCGCGGGCGGGCGGCCTGGAGCGAGCTCTCCCGGCCGCGCCCGCGCGGGGTCCCCGGTCAGGCCCGGGCGGAAGCGGTCAAGAGGGTGGCGGCCGTCCTGGCGGACCGCATCCGCGAGACCCCAAGGTCGAAACCCCGGGGCGACCCCGCGGGTGCAACCGAATCCGCCGCGCCGCCGACCGCGCCGCGCACCGCGGTCACTCGAACACGATGATCAGGGCGTACGTGATCGAGCCGCCCTCCGGCACCACCACCTGGTGCCAGGACCGGGCGGGCACGTGCAGGATGTCCCCCTCGGCGACCTCGAACTCGTGCGGGCCCTCGAACCGCGGCCGAAGAGTGCGTTTCGCCGCGATGCACGACCGATGTCGTCGACGTCGCCGCGGGCGCTGGGTGAACGACCGCGCTCCAGGCAACGAGCTGACGCGGCCCGCGGGCGACTCGCCTCACGGCCAGAGATCGCCTGCGGCGACCGCCGACGCGAAGCGTTGCGCGGGCCAGACGTCGATCCCGTCGTCGGAGCGGAACGAGCGGGAGCCCGTGTAGACGAGCAGGCGGCGCGCGACGTCGGGGCGCTCGCCGAGCGCGCGCAGGCCGGCCAGCAGGCCGGTGTGATAGCGGCTCGCGGCCTTCACCTCGATGGCCAGCAACTCGCGCCCCCGGCGCAGGATGAAGTCGACCTCCGTTCGCGTCTGGTGCGGCGACCAGTAGCCGATTTCCTCGAAGAGCTCCTGCGTCTCCGCGTGGGCGCGCAGCGTCGTCAGGACCCAGCTCTCGAACAGCGGGCCGCGCTCTTCCGCAGACAGGGGGCCGAGCTGGCGCTTGGTGGCGCGCACGACGCCGGGGTCGACCCAGTACAGCTTCGGCAGGCGGCGCTCCCGCACGCGCGCCCGGGCCTCGTAGGCCGGCAGCCGGTAGACGAGCAGCGTGTCCTCGAGGATGTCGAGGTACCCCTGCACCGTCGTGCGGGCGACGCCGGCGTCGCGGGCGATGCCGGCGACGTTGATGACCTGCCCATTGAACAGCGCCGCCACCGGCAGGAAGCGCACGAATCCGGGCAGGTTGCGCACCAGCGCCTCGGCCCGGATCTCCTCCCGGAGATAGAGCTGCGCGTACGCTTCGAGCACTTCGTCCGGCGCGTCGCTCGTCCAGACGAGCGGAATCGACCCGTGGCGCAGCACCCGGTCGAGATCGAAGTCCGCGCCGAGCTCCTCGACGGTCAGCGGGAACATGGACTTCCGGAGCGCGCGGCCCGCCAGCAGGTTCGTGCCCGCCGCCTTGAGCTTCCGCGCGCTCGATCCGAGGAGGGCGAAGCGCAGGCGCAGCGTCGCGATGCACCGGTGGACCTCGTTCAGCAGCGCGGGGAGCCGCTGCACTTCGTCGACCACGACCCATGTGCCGGGCGGCCGTTCCGCCACCGACTGGTAGAAGAGGCCCGGATCCGCCAGCAGGTCGACGTGCAGCCGCTCATCCAGCAGATCCAGATACGTCGCGTCGGGCAACGCCGCCCGGGCCCACGTGCTCTTGCCGACGCCTCGCATGCCGAAGAGGAAGAAACTCCGGGCCGGCACGTCGAGCAGGCGACGATAGGTGGAAGGCATGTCGTCACAAATCCATGAAAAGTGACGCCATCATAGACACGCGACGAGCAGGCGTCCAACGCGGGCGCCCGTCCTGCGGATCCCTCCCGGTTCGGTCCCCGGTCGGGCTCATCGAGGTCGCTACTGTCCTGCCCGATAAATGCATTTATATAACTGCGCCGGCCTCCGCAAGAGCCTCT
>JAPOWL010000138.1 GCA_026707615.1 Acidobacteriota bacterium
GAGCGCCCCCGCCCTGCTCTCGGTCACGACCGCCTATCTGCCCCGCAACCTGCGGCCCGAGGTGACGGTGGTCACCGTCCACCCACCGGGAGTGGCCTTCCAGGAGACCTTCGGGAGCGACCCGCCCCTGGCCGGCCTCGATCGCGGCGCCCGCGACGGGGAGGGGCCGGGAGGTGCGGCGGCCGGGAACGCCCAGTCGCCGACGCTCGGGCGGAGGGTGTTCCGCCAGGGACTCCGGACGTTCACCTGGACGGCCCGGGACGGCAACGAGGATCGGCTCCGCTTCGATCTCGGCTACCGGCCGGAGGATGCGCCCGACTGGCAGGTGCTGGCCGAGGACGTCGCCGGCACGATCTTCACGTGGGATACGAGTGCGGTCCCGGACGGGACCTACGAGGTGCGCGTCGAGGCTACCGATGCGCTCTCGAACCCGCCCGGCGCGGCGCTCGCCGGCTCGCTCGCCAGCATGCCCTTCGACATCGACAACACGCCGCCCGCCATCGCGCTCGGTGATGCCCGGGAGGCGGAGCCCGGCGCGACCCTGGTCACGTTCACCGTCCGCGACACCCACTCGCCCGTCCGGCGCGTCGAGTACGCGGCCGGCCCGGGGCGCTGGCAGGTGGTCCATCCCGTGGACGGGGTGCCGGATTCGCGCGAGGAGCGCTTCGAGGTGACGGTCCCGGCCGACCTGGCGGCGGGGCTGATCGTGCGGGCCACGGACGCCATGGGCAACGCCACGACCGTGGTTGCCCCGTAGAAGTCTGCGCCGTACAACGTGCGCTGCATGAGATTGCACCCGCGCAGACTCCAATACGCCCGCCAGGGCGCGCCAACGCCGTGGCCCTCTGCCGATAGCGGCCTCGCGCCCGAGAATGCGACATGACTGAGCTTGGGACCGTGGCGGCGATATTCCGCTATCCCGTCAAGAGCATGCTGGGCGAGAGCATCGAGAGCGCCGAGGTACGGGACACGGGTATCGCGGGCGATCGAGTCTGGGCCGTGCGCGACGAATCGCGCGGCAACTTCATGACCGGGAAGCGCGTCGGTGCATTGATGGGCTGCCTCGGGAGGTCGCCGGAATCCGGGTCCGGCGTGCCCGAGATCGAGCTTCCGACGGGGGAGGCGTTCCGAGCGGACGACCCGGCCGCCGGCCAGCGGCTGAGCGACTACCTGGGGCACCGCGTCACGCTGTGGCCGTGCGGGTCCCCACCGGTCGAGCGAGCTCCCGCGGCCAGCCCCGCCGAGCTCGACGCGATTCTGGCGCGGGCGCCGGGGGAGCCGCAGCCCGACCTGTCGACCATTCCGAAGGACCTCCTCGAGTTCGGAGGCCGGCCCGCGAAGCCCTTCGTCGACCTCGCGCCGCTGATGCTCCTCACGTCGGAGTCGATCGCCGCCATGCAGCGGTCTGCGCCGGAGGCGACGATCGACGTGCGACGCTTCCGGCCGAGCGTAATGATCGACGCGTCAGCACGATCCCGGTTCCCGGAGCAGGACTGGATCGGTCGGCGAGTTCGGGTCGGCGACTCGGTGTGGCAGGTCAGGATGACCTGTCCGCGCTGCGTGATGACGACCCATGGCTTCGCGGGACTGCCGCAGGACTCGACCGTGATGCGGCGGCTGGTCAGCGAGGCCGGGGGCAACCTCGGCGTCTATGCGAGCGTCGAGCGACCCGGTCGCATTCGCGTCGGCGACGCGGTTGAAGCGCTCCGGGAGTCTGCGCCGTAGAGCGGCGCGGACTCCTGAGGGTTGGTGGGACCGCGGAGCCGTCAGGCGACGAATGGCGGGCCAGTCGGTCGGGCGGCGGGCGCCGCCCCGGTCACTCGTAGGCGATCTCCACGTACCCGTCGCGCCCGGTCCACTGGACCCGCCTCGCCGGCGCATGCCCGCCCGTGCCCTGCCCGGCCGCGTAGACGTAGACGAGCACCTCCGCGTAGTCCGCGGTCAGCGGCTCGACCAGCGTCCGCGCGACCTCCAGGGAGCGCTCGATATCGCCGAGCTCGATCTCGATGGTCATCACGCCGTGCGCCGTCGCCATCCGCAGGACTTCCCAGTCCTCGTTGACGAGCGTGCGGTCGGCTCCGGCGAAGGCAGCGGCTGAGTTGCGCTCGGATCGCGACGGCCTGGAGGCGTCACCGGCTGCGCGGTCTGCGTCGTTGAATGTCGCCGTGCAGGCCGCGCCGACGCCGAAGAGGCCGGCGGCCGCTAATGGCAGGATGTTGCGCGTCGCGGACGGGCGCCGCGCCCACGGCGGGCGCTCCCCGCCAACCGCCCGCGACGCGCCACGCGGAGGCGACACCTCGCCAGCGTATCAGGTCTGAGCAGCGTGTCTCCTCTGGTCGACGTGATCTACCATGCGAACACTCGCTCGGGAACTCGGAGATGCCTCCGCCTTTCGAGCGATCGAGCAACGACATGGCACACCCGGATGTTCGACTCGGGGTTCGGGGCTTCGGGCCGATATCCGAGGCGGAAGTCGACCTGCGACCACTGACAGTGTTCGTCGGCCCGAGCAACGCGGGGAAGACGTACTTGGCCACACTCATCTACGCGCTCCATCGCGCGGCTGACGGGTTCGCCAGTGTCCCGCGGAGGGGGGAGTTCATCACGCAACGCCTGGGGGCCATGGACGCGCGGGTGGCCGACCTGGCGATCAGCGACGCGCGGAAGAAACTGCTGGAGGTCGGCAGACCGTTTACCTGCGGCGATCTTCCGGAGCCGGCGCGAGCGGGGCTGCGGGACATGCTGGCGTCCGTCGTAACGGAGCTGGAGGCCGAGATCGAGCGCTGCTTCGACGTAGATCGCTGCTCCGAGCTGGCCCGGGCGGAGGGTCCGGATGGGGGTTTCCGTGTCGCCCTCTCGCTGGGGGAGGGAGGGAGGGCTCTCTGGGACGTTCGGATGAACGTGCCTCGACAGGGGGAACTGCAACAGGAGGGACACGTACACGACCTGGTGCTCGTGCCGGCCGAGGCGACTGCGACGGAACGGCAGGATCTGGTTTCGGGCAGCCGCGAGGAGCCGCGAGCGTTGTTCGAGGCTCTGATAGATGGTGCGGCAGGGAAGAGCCGAGAACGGCGGGTACGCCAAATGCCGGCCGCGCGGAGCGGTGTGGTGCAAAGCCACCGCGTCATCGCGAGCTCGCTCGTGGCGCGATCGACCCGAGGGAGGGCCAAGGGTGCGGCCGAGATCGCGACGCTCTCAGGAGTTATCGCGGACTTCGTGCAACGTCTCATCCTTCACGACGAAGGGAAACCGCAAAGCGAGGCGATTCGTCAGCTCGCCGACGCCCTGGAGCACGATCCGATCGGCGGGGAAATACGGGTTCGAAGGGGCGTGCCAGGGGGCTACCCGGACTTCGTGTACCGCCCGGAGGGCACGACGCACGACATCCGGCTCAGCCGCGCATCGGCGATGGTCACGGAGCTTGCCCCTCTGGTGCTCCTCCTGCGCGGAGGCATCGATGTCGGCGACACGCTGATCATCGAGGAACTCGAGGCGCATCTTCATCCCGCCGCCCAGACCCGCATGGCCGATGCGTTGGGGAGGCTGGTGCGCGCAGGGGTGCGGGTCGTCGTGACCACGCACAGCGACTGGCTGCTGAAGGAGGTGGGGAATCTGATGCGCCAGGGCGATCTCGTCGGGGATGATCCGGAATCGACCGCGACAGACACGACGCGGAGCTGGTTGAAAGAGCCGGAGGTCGGGGTGTGGTTGTTCGGCAGGGAGGACGCGGCGTCAGGGTTCAGCGTCAAGGAGATCGGATTCGATCGCACGGAGGGCGTCGAGCCGGACGAGTACGAGGACGTCGCGGAGGTTCTCTACAACCGCTCCGCCGAGCTGCAGAATCGCTTGCAGGAGCGTTCCGGAAGGCGCAACCTCCATGGCGACTGAGTTCCTGGACGTGGTCCGATCGGCGGTCGGTGCAGAGAATCTTGTGCGCTCATGCAGCGGTGAAGGGTGTGGCGTCGATATGGCCGGCGTGCCAACGCCGCGTGTGATCGTCGACGCTGACAGGACGTGCCGAAGTCACCGGATCGAAGGCGGGCGTTGCGATCGCGTTCTGTTCGTCATCGGCGATTCGCCGCCAAGCCCTCTCGCCTCGCCGATTGAGCTCAAGAGTGGGTAGGTCGACGCGTCGGAGGTTGCCAGGCAGCTCCGGCGCGGCGTCGATCTCGTGAATCGCTTTGCGCCGCCTGACGCACCGCTCAGGTGTCGACCCTTACTGATTCACGGCCGTGGTCTTCACCACAAGCAACGAAAGACGCTGTTGCGTGAGAAGATCCGCTTTCGCGGGCAGGACCTGACGATTCAGACGACTCGCTGTGGTCGCCCTCGGAATCTCGCGCTTGCGCTCTCCCTACGCGCGGCCTCGCGCTGAGGCGGCGGCAGTCGTTCCCGGGCTCACCGCAACTGTCGGTCGACCTCCTCGAAGTAGTCGGGCTTGACCAGCACCTCGCGGGCCTTGCCGGCGGTGCCGCTCGACACCAGCCCTTCGGCCTCCATCATGTCGACCAGGCGGCCGGCGCGGCTGAAGCCGATCTTCAGGCGCCGCTGCAGGTTGGAGATCGAGGCCTGCTGGGTCGCGACCACGATGCGCGCGGCCTGGTCGAAGAGGTCGTCGTGCTCGGCGGCGACGGCGTCGACGGGGTTGTCGTCCTCCGTGATCGACGTGT
>JAPOWL010000264.1:0-2716 GCA_026707615.1 Acidobacteriota bacterium
GCGGCTTCGTCGGCGGCGTGCTCGGTGTCTTCGTGTCGGTGCTGTTCGCGTGGGCGGGGCGGTAAGCGGATGGACCTGGTGGACACGGACCCGGATCGTGAGCGGGACGGCCGCCGACGTGCGGAGAAGGGCGCGGCCGCCGGCGCCGGGGAGGAGCGTGCGTCCACACCGGCGCAGTCCCTGCTGGCGTCCGGTGGCAACGGCTCCGCTGGGCGGCGCTCTCGCGGGGAGGAGAACGACCCGAGCGGGCCGGCGCGGCCGGCCGGCGGCGCTCACCGGGAGCCGCCCGCGGGGTCCCGCGAGTCGGATGCCGATCCCGATTCCCGGCGCCGGTCCCGTGACGACGAGGAGGACAGCCTCGCCCGGCGTCTGGCGGGCGCTGCCGATCAGCCGGACAGGGCGGTCTGCAAGTACATCGTCGATTGCTTCGACGGGGCGGTCCGGAAGGCCGTCCAGGCGTTCGACGAGCGCCTCGACCGGCTCGTGGGCGAGCGGGACCCGGCCGCGCTCGGCCGGCGCCTCGGCGACGAGCTGGAGGCTGGCCGGCGCGCCTTCCGCGAGGGGATCGAAGGCGTCCGCGACAGCGTGCTGAAGGAGGTTCGCGAGACCCTCGGAGACGGCTACCGGATGGAGGCTGGCTCGCGCTCCGGGCACGGCGGCGTGGAGTCGGTCGGGTCCCCGAAGAGCGCGGTCGTTGCCGCCCGCGAGCAGTTCCGCGCGGAGGTCGACGCCGCCCGGAAGGAAGCGGTCCGGGAGGTCCACGGCGCGCTCGGGGGCGCTCCGGAGTTCGCCGGCCTCTCGTCGCGGGTCGCGGTCCCGCCGGTGCCCGCGGGTGCGGATGCCGACCCCGATGGGGTCACGGCGTCGGCCGCGCGGGACGCCCGGGCCGATTTCGTCGGCACGCCCCGGGCCGTCGCCCTCGGGCACGTCACGCAGGCGTCGCTGATGGTGGCCGCGGCGCGCGGCCCCGGGCCGATGGTCGAGATGGCGCATTCGATAGAGCGGTCGCCGTTGCGGCAGGCGGCGCTCGAGACCGTGCGGTGCGACCCGGTCCTCGTGGGCCTGTGCGCCGACCTGCGCGACGCCGATTGCCGGAAGCGCGGCGCCCCGGTCCCCGCCGAGTCTCCCCTCCGGACGCTGGCCGGTGATCTGCTGGCCCGCCACCTCGCCCGGTGCCGCGAGGACGCGCGCGGGGCCGACGGCGACGAGCGTGCGTACGCGCCGGGGCGGGCGGCGCTCCGGTCCGGGCCGTGCGCGGCGGAGGCGGTGGCGCTCGCGCGGCCGTACGGGGCCGCCTGCCGCGTCGAGATCGACGCGAGGCTCGGGCGGGTGCCGCCGGCGCTCCCGAGCGACCGGGACCTCGGCGGCCGCGAGCTCAGCCTGGAGGGCCGCGCGTGGCTGGATCGGATGCGCGGGCGTTCGGTGGTCCCGGAGGCGGGTTCGGATCGCGCCGTCGTCCGGGGCGCACCGCGCGGGGCCGTGCGGAGCCTGCTGGGGCGGCGGGCGCAGGGCTTCGACCGCGTGCTGCAGCTCGCCGAGACCCGCCGCGGGAAGGTGGCGGCCGCCGTTTCGTCGCGCCTCCTCGCGTGGGGCACGTCCGGCGGCTCCGGCCGCCTGAAGGCGGCCGGCCTCGTTCTCGGCGGCAGCCGGCACCTGATGGCCGGGCTCGTGCGGGCCGGGGCCG
This sequence comes from Acidobacteriota bacterium, assembly GCA_026707615.1. Lineage (GTDB taxonomy): Bacteria > Acidobacteriota > Vicinamibacteria > Vicinamibacterales > UBA8438 > JAGWAJ01. The sequence continues at coordinate 1,685 of JAPOWL010000264.1, forward strand.
ATCCGATCGCCGTGGCCGCGGCCTCGTCGCGGGGCGCGGCGCGGGCCATCGCCGCCGGCGTCTCGGGTTCGCTGGCCGACGGGGCGCGGTCGTCCGACAACCGCCGCCTGATGCAGGTCGCCGAGGAGCTCGACCGGCGCCAGCGCGGCGCCGAGCTGACGGCGGGGACGTCGGCGGCGGCGCGGGCGGCCAGGCTCGATCGGTGGGCCGATTGCCGCGGCCGGAAGGGCGAGGTCCCCGAGATGCTCAGGGCCCTCCATGCCGACCGCCACCAGGCGATCACCGAGGCGTGCTCGCGGGAGAGGGACCGCGCGGCGGAGGCCGAGCGGTCGGGGGACAGGGACTTCGATCTCCTCCGCGAGCGGGTGCGCGAGGGCGGCGTCCGGGTGTGGGCGCAGGCGTGGCAGGGCAGGGGCGCGCAGTCGTTCGACGGGCGCAGGTGGTTGTTCGACGGATCGCGGACGCACCCGGACGGGGTGCCGCAGCCCGGCAGCCCGGCCGACGGCGTGAAGGCGATGCTGCTCGTCTCGGGCGGCCGGGTCCGGCATGGCGCGGACGCCCGCCTGCGGGTCGGGAAGGACCTCACGGTGGAGGTCCCCGAGGGCCTCGACGACGAGCAGCGGCAGTCGGTCCTCATCTACGGGGCCGCGAAGGCGATCGTCGCGGCGCGCAACCCGACGATGGCGCCCGGCAACCACGAGGCCGTCGTCCTCTCCGGCATGCTCGCGTCGTCGATGGCCGAGCGCCTCGACGCGACGTACGAGCCGCCGGAGGAGGCCCGCGGCGTCGATCCGAGCCGCGTGAGCGACGAGTTGCTCCGCCGCGGGAACGCGCTCGTCCAGGAGGTGGGCGTCCGGGTGCAGCAGTGCCTGGAGACCACGCTCGGGCGCGAGCAGCTCGAGAGGCACAAGGAGGTCGACCACCAGGTGGACTTCATCGCCCGGCACAGCTTCGGGGAGAAGCCCCGGCGCGAGGTGCGGCAGGAGGGCCTCGCCCCTGAGCGGGGCGTGGCGCCGGCCCGCGGCGAGGTGG
>JAPOWL010000264.1:2726-4645 GCA_026707615.1 Acidobacteriota bacterium
CTTCGGTTGTGCGGTGTGCGCCGGCGCCCTGGCGCTGGCGGCCCAGGGCCTCTGGCCGGCGCCGGCGGCGGTGTCGGCGCAGGGTCCGCTGCTGACGTGCGACGCGCCGTTTCCGGCCGGTGCCCGCGCGGCGGCGGCGTCGCGCCACGACTGCTGGCTCGATGAGGCGGGAGGACAGTCGGCCGTGCCCTGGCCGGACCCCGGGCCGTTCGCGGAGGGGTCGGTGGTCACGGTGTACAGCGCCCGCTGGGGCGCGGGCGGCACGCCGAGGCTGTTCTGCTCGGCCGAGAGCGCGCGGGGCGAGGCGTACGACCGTTGGTTCACGGCGGCGGCCGTGCGCGGGGCGAGCACGCTGGAGCGCGCGTCCTACGGCGTCCGGGCGGCGAGCGTTCCCGCCGGCGACCGCCTCGTCTCCTCGTTCTTCGGGGGACGTCCCGAACGGGTGGAGTGGGAGCGCGCCTCCCGCTACGACCCGCAGGCCCGGCGGTGGGTGTCGCGGAGGTGGCAGGCGGATCCCTCCGCCTCATCTCAGGTGCCGGCGTTCATGCGCCCGCCGCGGGCGCCCGGCGGCGAGGAGTCGCCGGTGGAGGCCGTGCGGCGGCCCGAGGTCCGCAGCGGCTACACCTGCCCGGAGTTCGGGATGTTCGCGCGGCAGCTCGGCGACCGAGTCGACCAGGAGGCGGCCGGCCCCGGCGTCCCGGCGAGGTGCCTGTCCCCGGCTGACTCGGTCGCGATCTTCGACGGCGACGAGCTCAACGTCGACGCGCGGTACCTGCCGGGCGCCGGCACGTTCGGCGGCGGCGACGGCCCGTGGGACATCGAGACCGTGCCCCGGGAGCGGCCCGGCGACGGGCTCGGCCGCGGCCGCCGTATCGCAGACGCGCCGGTGGTCGCCGCGTTCAGCTCCGGGATGGCGTGCGTCGAGCGGGAGAGCATCGTGCTCCGCCGGTACCTCCGCCGAAGCTGGGTCGACACCAGCTACGCGGAGTACGACCCGACGTGCGATCTGAGCGGCGTGGTCCTTCCGCCCGGCGCGCCGCCGGCGGATCTGCAGCCGCCCCATTGCGGCGCCGGGGGTTTCGATCCCGCGGGCAGCCGCACCGTGGAGTCCGGCTACTGGAACACGTGGTGGGAGCACGTGTGGGAGCCCAACGCGGCGGAGACGGACGCTCACCTCCCGTGGGCGCGGGTCTTCTGGCATGACGGCGGCGGCGCGTCCGAGCTGGAGTCGGGCGGGGTCCTCCTGGGCGACGACGGTACGGGGGTGTGCCTCATCCGCAAGGGCTTCGTGCGGAGCCCGGCCCTGCCCGCGGTAGTCCCCCCGGTAGCCGGCCGGCTCGCGGGCACGTGGACCGACTACCGGTCGGGCACCGTTCCGGTCGAGTGTCCGAAGGAGGATGGAACAGCGGGGTTCACGTCCGCGCCGGCCGGCAGCCCGGCGCCCGCATTCGACGTCCCCGTGTCCGTGGACTTCGCCCCGCTGATCCACGAGGAGGCGGCGGCCGAGTCGTACTCCCTGCAGGAGTACCGGTCCTCGAGGCCGTGCTCGGACTGGCCGGAGGGCGCCGATCCGGCCCCGGTGGCGGGCGTGGACTGCGGTGTCGATCTTCCCGTGTCCCCTGCCCGCAGCCGGCGTCTCGATTCGTTCCGGCGGCAGGTGGCGACGTCCGCCGGCACGGGCCGCATCACTTCCTTCTTTCTCGACGATGCCGCCTCGATGATGTCGCACTCGTGGGACGTGCGCCGCGCATCGGCCCTCGCGGGTGTCCTCGAGCTCGATACGCCGTGGGCCGGCGGCGCCGACGTCGGTTCCGGCGTGGCGGCCGAGGCGCGGCGCTTCGGGGCTCCGCTGTCCTCATGGACGGATTGCGGCCGCCGGGACTTGCTCATGGGCCGGGCGGCGGACTCCCTGTGGGGCG
>JAPOWL010000360.1 GCA_026707615.1 Acidobacteriota bacterium
GGCCAGCCCGAGGCATCGCAGGACGTACTGAGCCATGCTCATGGTCTCGTCTCCGTTTTCAGTCGGCTCGTCACCGACCAGCAGGGGTTCGAGGGGCATAAGCTGCTGCGAGTCAGCCGATTATACGCTGGAGCGGGTCTCCGGCGATTGCACGGGGGATAGACTGAGTGGTCCGATGGACGAAGCACACATGAAGCGAGCCGTGGCGCTCGCCCTGCAAGGCATCGAGTTGGGCCACGGCGGGCCGTTCGGCGCGGTGGTCGTCCGCGACGGCGCGGTCGTCGGCGAAGGCTGGAACCAGGTGCTGCGCACGAAGGACCCTACGGCCCATGCCGAGGTCGTGGCGATCCGCGACGCCTGCCGGCGTCTGGGGTCGTACGACCTGTCGGGCTGCGAGATCTACGCCAGTTGCGAGCCCTGCCCGATGTGCCTGGGCGCGATCTACTGGGCGCGCATCGGCCGCGTCTACTACTCGGTCAACCGGCGCGACGCGGCCGACATCGAGTTCCTCGACGAGTTCATCTACGAAGACCTGGCGAAGCCGCTCGAGGAGCGCTCGCTGCCGATGGTGCATGTCCCGTGCGACGGGGCGCTCGACGCCTTCGCCGCCTGGATGCGGCGGCTGGGGCACGTCACCTACTGAACGGCCGGCGCGGGCCGTAGTCCTGCTCCGGCCCGCGCTGCCGGCGCCGCTGCCGCATCCGCTGCACCGCCCGACGGTGCTCCGGACAACTGCGAGCGACCACGAAGCTCGGCATGGAGTTATACTGAAGTATAACCCTGGAGTTGCACGTGCATACCACCAATCTGCGCAGGGTAGGCGGTTCCGTCATGCTGGCCGTGCCTCCGGCGCTTCTCGATCTGCTGAAGCTGCGAGCCGGCGCCAGGGTGGACATCGGCATCGAGGATGGCCGCCTGATCGTCGCGCCGAGGATACGCCCCAGCTACTCGCTGGACGAGCTGCTGGCGCAGTGCGACGAGAACGCCCCGGCCGACGACGGGGATCGCGCCTGGCTGGAGGCCAGGTCGGTCGGCAACGAGCTGCTGTGATGCAACGGGGCGAGATCTGGATCGTCAGGCTCGACCCGAGCGCGGGACATGAACAACGGGGAACCCGGCCGGTCCTGATCGTGTCCCCCGCGCCGTTCAACGAGCTGACCCGGACCCCGGTCGTCCTGCCGATCACGACGGGCGGAGGGTTCGCTCGCCGTCGCGGGTTCGCGGTATCTCTCGATGATGCCGGTACCGGGACGACCGGGGTCATACGCTGCGACCAGCCTCGCGTTCTCGATCTCGCGGCCCGCAACGGGAAGCGCGTGGAGACGGTCCCGGAGCCGATCGTCGACGAGGTGCTCGCCCGTCTTGCCGCGATTCTGGATTAGTGGCTGCGGCCTCGCGGGAGCGGCGCCCCCCCGCACCGGGCGCTCGCCCGTCCCCGCGAACATGCTTCGCGTCGGCGCAACCGTCACGGCCGCGCCGACGCGACGTAGCCGCGCCGGGCCCGGACCTCGTAGTCGCCGTCCCGGACGCGCACGCGGATGCGCCGGTAGCGCCCGTCGGGGGATGCCGACGGCGTATAGCCGAGCGAGTACTGGAGGCGCAGCTCCTCGGCGATGCGCTCGGTGGCCGCCACCAGCTCCACGCTGTCGTGGATGACCTCCGTGTACCCGCCGCTCTCGCCGGTGATCTCGCGCAGCAACCGCACGTTGACCCGGTCGTTGATCGGCCTGCGCTCCGGCGCGTCGATCCCGACCGCGTAGATGAAGGCGTCGCTGCGGCGGATCTGGCGCCGCACGTCGGTGGGCGTCGCGTCGCTGGCCGTGTCCGATCCGTCCGAGATCAGCACGAGCGCGGCCCGCGCATGGGATCGCTCCGTGAACAGCGGCAGCGCCATCCCCAGCGCATCGTAGATGGCGGTGGCGCCGTACGGGCGCACGTCCTCGAGGCGCCCGTACGCCCGGCTCGGACCCTTCGTCCACGGCGACCGCAGGTGGGGATCGTGATTGAAGACGACGAGGAAGGCCTCGTCCGACGGATCGAGCAGCTCGACCAGGAACCGCCGCAGCGCCTGCTGCGCTTCGGCCATCCGCTGGCCGTACATGCTCTGGCTGACGTCGAGCGCCACCCCGAGGCTCACGGGTACCCGGCCCCGGTCGAAGTGGGTGATCTCCTGCCGCACGCCGTCCTCGGAAAGCTCGAAGTCCGAGCGGGCGAGATCCCCCACCAGGCGTCCGCGAGCGTCGCGCACGGTCACCGTGACCTGCACGACGTCGACCCCGGACCGGAAGCGCCGGTTGCCGTCCGCGACCGGGTCCTGGGCGAAGGAAGAGGCGCAGGCCGCGAGCAGCAGTGCCGCCAAAGCCAGGACGGCCCGCGGGAACCGGAAGGCGTCACTCACGTCTGACTCCGCGGCACGCCGACGCGCGGGGGCGTCGCGGCGCGTCACCCGATTATAATCGCCGTCTCGTGAGCGCGCCTTCCTACGTCCACGGCACTACGAGCGTGCCGCTGCTCGGGGAGACAATCGGCGCCAACCTGCGGCGCACGGTGGAGCGGCACCCCGCCCGCGACGCCCTCGTCGTCCGCTCGCAGGACTTCCGCGCCACCTACGGCGAGCTCTGGGACCTGACGACGGCCCTCGCGCGGGCGCTCCTCGCGCGCGGGGTGGCGAAGGGAGACCGCGTCGGCATCTGGGCCCCCAACCGCTACGAGTGGGTGGTCGCCCAGTACGCGACCGCGCGCATCGGCGCCGTGCTCGTCAACGTGAACCCCGCGTACAAGGCGCGCGAACTCGAGTACGCCCTGAATCAGTCGGGCCAGCGGCTGCTGCTCCACGCCCGGCGCTTCCGCCAGACCGACTACGCCGCCATCGTGGCCGGCGTCCGCGACCGCTGCCCGGGGCTCGAGCACGTCGTCGATCTCGATTCTGCCTGGGACGCCCTGCTCGACGAGGGCGCGGGGGTCGACGACGCGGCGCTCGCGGAGCGGGAGGCGGCCCTCGCGTTCGACGACCCGATCAACATCCAGTACACGTCGGGCACGACCGGAGCGCCGAAGGGGGCGACCCTCTCGCACCACAACATCCTGAACAACGGCTACTTCTGCGGCGAGATCCTCGGCTACACCGAGGCGGACCGGGTGGTCGTGCCCGTGCCCTTCTACCACTGCTTCGGCATGGTGATCGGCAACCTCGCCTGCACGACGCACGGCGCCTGCATCGTCGTGCCGTCCGAGGGCTTCGACGCCGGGCGCACGCTCGCCGCCATCGAGGCGGAGCGCTGCACGTCGATCTACGGCGTCCCGACGATGTTCATCGCGCAGCTCAACCACGAGGCGTTCGCCGGCACGGACTTCTCGTCGCTCAGAACCGGGGTGATGGCCGGCTCGCCCTGCCCGGTCGAGGTCATGAAGCAGGTCCGCGAGCGGATGAACGTCCGCGAGATCACGATCTGCTACGGGATGACGGAGACCTCGCCGGTGTCGACCCAGACGCGGGTCGACGCCCCCCTCGAGAAGCGCGTCGGGAGCGTCGGGCAGATCCACCCGCACGTGGAGATCAAGATCGTCGACCCCGCGACCGGCCTCGTCGTGCCGCGCGGGACGAGCGGCGAGCTCTGCACGCGCGGCTACGTCGTCATGCTCGGCTACTGGAACGACGAGGCGGCGACCGGCGCCGCGATCGACGCCGCGCGCTGGATGCACACGGGCGACCTGGCGACGATGGACGCGGACGGTTACGTGAACATCGTCGGGCGCATCAAGGACGTCATCATCCGCGGCGGCGAGAACGTCTACCCGCGCGAGATCGAGGAGTTCCTATACACGCACCCGGACATCGAGGACGCGCAGGTGATCGGCGTGCCGTCGGCCCGTTACGGCGAGGAGGTGATGGCCTGGGTGAAGCCGAAGGCGGGCGCCGCGCCGTCCGACGACGACCTCCGGTCGTTCTGCCGCGGGACCATCGCCACCTACAAGATTCCCCGCTACTGGAAGCTGGTCGAGTCGTTCCCGATGACCGTGACCGGCAAGGTGCAGAAGTTCCGGATGCGCGAGATCGCCACGGCCGAGCTCGGACTCGACGGAGCGGCGGGCATCGACACCGCGTAGATTCCCACCCGCCCGTCCGGGCGGGCCAGGACTCCCGACGCGCCCTCCACCGCGCGACCGCGGCGTGAGCCGGTCGCCGGCCGCCCCGCGCCTGCGCGCGGTCACTCCTTCGGCAGCGTGTAGTTCACCATCCAGTTGATGCCGAAGCGGTCCGTCCAGAGCCCGTAGTAGGCGCCCCAGAAGGTCTCCTGGAGCGGCATCGCGACCGAGCCGCCCGCCGAGAGCTTGGCGAACACCTCGTCGCAGTGCTCGCGGCTCCGACCCACGATGGAGATCGAGAAGTTGTTGCCGACGGTGAGCGGCGGCCCGAACCCCGACGCCCGGTCGCTCCCCATCAGCATGCTCGAGCCGATCGGCAGCGAGACGTGCATCACGCGGTCCTTCTCCTCCTCGGGGACGCCGGAGTCCGGCGGCCCCTCGCCGAAGGTCTGGAACGACTCGAACTCGCCCCCGAACACGGACCGGTAGAACTCGAACGCCTCACGGCAGTTGCCGCCGAAGGGGAGATAGGGGTTGG
>JAPOWL010000648.1:0-1096 GCA_026707615.1 Acidobacteriota bacterium
GAGCACCGGTCTCCAAAACCGGGGGCTGGGGGTTCGAGCCCCTCCTGGCCTGCCAGCTTCTCGTTGCGCAAGCGAGGATGACGCCGTGAAGTCCGCAATGGTCGACCGCGAATCGTCCGTCAGCCCGCGGGGCGTCCTGGGATGGTGGGGGCGCTCCCGCACCTTCCTGGCACAGGTGCGCAACGAGCTCGAGCGGGTCACGTGGCCGAGCTGGAAGGAGGTGCAGGCCACCACCATCGTGGTGATCATCACCTCCATCCTGTTCGGCCTCTATCTCTGGGGCATCGACCTGGTGCTCGATCGGGCCGCGAGGACGCTGTTTCGCGCCTTTGGTGCGTCATGACCGAGGTAAACACGAAGCAGTGGTACATCGTCCACACGTACTCGGGGTTCGAGAAGAAGGTGGCGGAGTCGCTGCGCCAGCGCGTGCAGGCCTACGCCCTGCAGAACGAGATCGGCGAGGTGCTGATTCCGACGGAGGACGTCGTCGAGATGCGCGGCGGGAAGAAGGTCGTGAGCTCCAAGCGGTTCTTCCCCGGCTACATCCTCGTCGAGATGAACATGTCCGACGACGGCTGGCACGTCGTCAAGAACACCCCGAAGGTGACGGGCTTCGTCGGAGCCGGAGCGAAGCCGACCCCGCTCACGCGTGAGGAGGTCGACCAGATCCTGCACCAGGTCACGGTGGCGGCGGAGAAGCCGAAGCCCAAGTACACGTTCGAGAAGGGTGACCAGGTGCGCATCAACGAGGGGCCGTTCACCAGCTTCAACGGAGTCGTGGACGACGTGAACGTGGAGCGCAACACCCTGAAGGTGATGGTGACGATCTTCGGGCGGTCCACGCCGGTGGAGCTCGATTTCCTGCAGGTGGAGAAGATCTAGGGCCGACCCGGACCGCGCGACGGGCAGGCGCGGGCCGGGGTGCCGGGACGGGCCGCAGTCGCCGGACCGCGCCCCCGTGACGATTATGGCGAAGAAGATCATCGGTCAAGTCAAGCTTCAGATCGCGGCCGGCAAGGCGACGCCGGCCCCGCCGGTGGGGACGGCACTCGGTCCGCACGGCGTGAACATCATGGACTTCTGCAAGGCGTTCAAC
>JAPOWL010000648.1:1106-4615 GCA_026707615.1 Acidobacteriota bacterium
TCAACGCCAAGACGGCCGCGCAGGAAGGGCTGATCATTCCCGCCGTCGTGACCGTCTACGCCGACCGGTCCTACAGCTTCATCACCAAGACGCCGCCCGCCGCCGTGCTGCTCAAGCGCGCGGCCAACATCGCGAAGGGTTCCGGCGAGCCGAACCGAACCAAGGTCGGCGTCGTGACGCGCAGCCAGGTCGAGGAGATCGCCAGGACCAAGATGCCGGATCTCAACGCCAACTCGCTGGACATGGCGGTGAACATCATCGCCGGCACCGCACGTTCGATAGGCCTCGAGGTGGAGGGGTAAGCCGATGCCGAAGCGGTCGAGGAAGCTGGTCGAGGCGCGATCGAAGGTCGAGAGCCGGCCGTACCCGCTGTCGGAGGCGATCCCCCTTCTGCAGAGCGTCCGCTACGCGGGGTTCGACGAGACGGTCGAGGTGGCGATGCGGCTCGGCGTCAATCCGCGGCACGCCGATCAGATGGTGCGGGGCACGGTCGTGCTTCCGCACGGTCTCGGGCGCAGCAAGCGCGTCCTGGTGATTGCGAACGCCGACGGCCAGCGGGCCGCGGAGGAGGCCGGGGCCGACATCGTCGGCGGCGACGAGATGGTGGAGCGGATCCAGGGCGGCTGGATGGACTTCGACGCCGTCGTCGCAACGCCCGACATGATGCGCTCGGTCGGCAAGCTCGGCCGCATCCTCGGCCCCCGGGGGCTGATGCCCAACCCCAAGACGGGGACGGTGACGGTCGACGTCGCCAAGGCGGTCGGCGAGATCAAGGCCGGCAAGGTGAACTACCGCGTCGACAAGGCCGGCGTCGTGCACGCACCGATCGGCAAGACGTCGTTCGCGGCGGAGAAGCTCGTCGAGAACGCCAGCGCGCTGGCCCTCAGCGTCATCAAGGCCAAGCCGTCCACGGCGAAAGGCAAGTACGTGAAGAGCGTGGTCGTGTCGTCGACGATGGGACCGGGAATCCGGGTCGACGGCGCGAGCGTGGAAGCGGCTTCGAAGTGAAGGTGTGACGAATGGCGATAAGCAGGGCGGAGAAGGAGGCGCGCGTCGACGACCTCCGATCGGCCTTCGAGGGCGCGGCGAGCGTGATCCTCGTCGATTTCAAGGGCCTCGACGTGCCCCAGGTCACCGAGTTGCGCCGCAGCGTCCGCGCCGCGCAGGGCGGCTACCGCGTCGTGAAGAACTCACTGGCTCGGCGCGCGGTGGATGGCACCCCGTTCCACGTCCTCGCGGACCACTTCCAGGGGACGACGGCCGCGGCCTACGGCACGGACGACCCGGCCGGGCTCGCCAAGGCCCTCATCGAGTTCGCGAAGTCGGCTCCTGACCTGGCGATCAAGGCGGCGGTCGTGGAAGGCCGGGCCCTGGACGCGAAGGCGGTGGCCGACCTGGCGACCCTGCCCGGCAAGCCCGAGCTGCAGGCGACGCTCCTCCGCGTCCTGCAGGCGCCGATGACGCAGGTCGTACGTGTTCTGAGCGCCGTGCCCCGGGACCTGATGAGCGTCCTGAGCCAAGTGGAACAGAAGAAGTCGAAGGAGAGTTGAACATGGCTGACGTGACCCAGGATCAGGTGGTTGACTACATCAAGGGAATGACGGTCGTCGAGTTGTCGGAGCTCGTCAAGCGGCTCGAGGACGAGCTGGGCGTCTCGGCGGCGGCGATGCCGGTGGCGGTGGCCGGCGTGGCCGCCGGCGCCCCGGCGGAGGCGGCGGAAGAGCAGACCGAGTTCACGGTGCATCTCGTCGAGATCGGTCCGAAGAAGATCAACGTCATCAAGGTCGTGCGCGAGGTGACCAGCCTCGGCCTGAAGGAAGCCAAGGATCTCGTCGAGAGCGCGCCGGCCGCCATCAAGGAAGAGATTCCGAAGGACGAAGCCGAGGCGGTCGCGAAGAAGTTCGAAGAGGTCGGGGCCAAGGTCGAGATCAAGTGAGGTCCGGCGGGCCCTGCCCGCCGCCCTGCGCCCCCGCGGTCGGACGGCCCGCTGCGGCCGGCCGCGGAAACGGGCGATCCCCGAGAGGACGCCCCGGCCTCCCGTCGCGGCCGCGGCCGCGACGGGAGCGCGAGACGCCGCCGCCCGGCGTCGCTCGTCGTGCTTCAGGCGCCTGAGCTGACCGATCTAGACACAGAGGATTCCAGACCGTGCAGACTCTGCCCAAGAACGTCTACCGGGAGCGTATCGATTTCTCGAAGATCCGGGCGACGGTTCCGATTCCGAACCTGATCGAGATTCAGAAGAGGTCCTACGAGCGCTTCCTGCAGATGAACCGCCTGGCGAAGGAGCGTGAGGATTCCGGTCTGCAGTCGGTTTTCGAGTCGGTCTTCCCCATCAGCGATTTCCGCGAGAACTCGTCCCTGGAGTTCATCGAGTACTCGATCGGCAACTGGGAATGCAAGTGCGGTCAGCTGAAGGGGCTGGAGCACCTTCGGCAGCCTTCCGGCGGGAAGGCCGTCCCGGCCCGCGGTCCCGTCATCTGCGACATCTGCGGAACCGGCGTGGGCCTGAAGCTCAAGTACGACGTCGAGGAATGCCAGGAACGCGGCATGACGTACGCCGTGCCGCTCAAGGTCACCATTCGCCTCGTGGTCTGGAACAAGGATCCGGACAGCGGGGTCAAGACGATCCGGGACATCAAGGAGCAGGAGGTCTACTTCGGCGACATCCCACTGATGACCGGCAACGGGACCTTCATCATCAACGGCACCGAGCGCGTCATCGTCTCGCAGTTGCACCGGTCCCCGGGAGCGTTCTTCCACTCCGAGGACAAGGCGTCGTTCGTGGCCCAGATCATCCCGTATCGCGGCTCCTGGGTGGAGTTCGAGTACGACGCCAAGAACCTCGTCTACGTGCGGATCGATCGGAAGCGGAAGTTCCTGGCCACCGTGTTCCTGCGGGCGCTCGGGCTGCGCACCGCCGAGGAGATCGTTCGCGAGTTCTACGCCGTCGAGCGGGTCGAGACGACGTCGTCGTCACTCCAATGGGCGGTCGGCGACGGCCTCTTCGGCCGGCGCGTCGCCGAGGACGTCGAGATCCCCGGTTCCGAGGTGACGATTCAGAAGGGGAAGAAGGTCACGCGGGCCGCCCTGCAGGCGCTCCGCGCCGCCGGGGTGCCGACGGTGGCCGTGTCCGACGCCGAGCTCGACGGCGCGTTCGCCGTCGCCGACGTGGTCGACCCGCAGAGCGGCGAAGTCGTCGTCGAGGCCAACAACGAGGTGACGCCGCGCATCGTCTCGATGCTGCAGGAGTCGGACATCGATGCGATCGAGGTGTTCTTCCCGGAACAGGACGAGGTCGGGCCGATGCTCTCGGCGACCTTGAAGAAGGACCCCATCCTCACGCACGAGGATGCCCTGATCGAGATCTACCGGCGCCTGCGCCCCGGCGACCCGCCGACCCTCGACAGCTCGCGGTCGCTGTTCGAGAACATGTTCTTCAACGCGCAGATGTACGACTTCTCGCGCGTCGGCCGGCTGATGCTCAACACCAAGCTCGGTCTCGACACACC
>JAPOWL010000580.1 GCA_026707615.1 Acidobacteriota bacterium
CGGGCGACGTGAGGCGGACGGCGGCGGCGATGGCGGCGAAGGGGACGGCCAGGGCCACGAGCGCGGCCGCCGACAGGCTGAGGTCCATCAGGCGCTTGACGACGCTGCCCAGGCCGCGGATGGGCACGTCGTTCACGTTGATGACCGGAATGCCGTCGAGATCCTCCAGCCGGGCGCGCAGCGTCACGAACTGCAGGAAGTCGGGGATGAGGTTGACGTCGACGCACTCCTGGTTCGCCACCTCCACGAGGCGCAGCATGTCCAGGTGCTGCTCGATCGGGAGGGCGACGTAGAGCTGGTCGATCCGTTCCCGGCGGAGGATCTCTCCCGTTTCGGCCAGCGACCCGAGAAGCGGCAGGCCGCGGTAGCCGATGTGGTCGTCCTCGCTGTCGTCGACGAAGCCGACGACGCGGTAGCCGAAGTCCCCGTGCACGAGGAAGCGGTCCGCGAGGTGGCAGGCGAGGTCGCCGGTGCCCGCGATGAGCACCCGCCGCAGGCCGATCCCGGCCCGGAAGCGGCGCTGCATCAGTAGCCGCAGGGCCTCGCGCGAGCCGTAGGTCAGGCCGACGTTGAGCCCCAGGAACAGCGTCCACGCGACGCGGGAGACCTCGTAGGCCCCCGCCGCCTGCGCTTCCGGAGAGGCGTAGTAGACCTGCACGTAGAGGGTGGCCATCAGGCCGATCACGGTCGCGGTGAGCGTGCCCACGAAGGTCGTGAAGAAGTCGTCCACGCGGGACCGGCTGCGCCGCGGGCGATAGCCGCCGAGGAGCTGGTAGGAGAAGACGACGAGCAGCCCGATCGCGGGCGACAGGACCAGGTACTGGTCGAACGGGGGTTGCCCCTTGGGGGCGGGAATGATGCCGAACTCGAAGCGTACGAGGTAGGCGAGGAGGAACGCGGTCACGCCGGCCAGGGCGTCGAGCGTCGCCTGACCGGCCGCAAGCGCGCGCGTTCGTCGCGTGACCACGGGTCACGCAACTATAGCATCGGCCGCCTCCCGCCCGATCGGGAGTTAACCGCCGCTCGTAACCTCGCCGTAGATCCGCCGGACCTCCGACACGGAGTGCTCCCACGAGAACGCCTCGGCCCGTGCGAGCCCCTTTCGCCGCAGCTCCTCGCGCAGTGCGCCGTCGTCGAGCGCCCGCGCGATCCCTTCCGCTATCGACTCCGCCTCGTAGGGGTCGGTCAGGATCGCGGCGTCGCCGAGCACCTCGGGCAGCGACGAGACGTTGGAGGAGACGACCGGCGTGCCGCAGGCCAGCGCCTCGAGCGGCGAGAGCCCGAACCCCTCGTACAGCGAGGGGAAGACGAAGACGTCGGCCAGGTGGTACAGGGCGGCCAGGGTGGCCGTCGGCTGGTAGCCGAGGAAGCGCACGTGACGGTGCAGGTGGTAGCGGTGCGCGGCCCGCCGCAGGGTGGCGTACTTGGAGACCTCGCTCCCCGTGATGAGGAGGCCGAGATCGTCGCGTCCGCTCCGCCGGATCATCGCGAAGGCATCGATCAGCCGCTCCAGGTTCTTGTGCGGCTTCACGTTGCCCGCGTACATGATGAAGCGCCCCGGGAGCTGGTAGCGCTCCCGCACCCGGACCATCTCCTCCTCGGACGGAGGGACGCGGAACCGCTCGTCGATTGCGTTCGGGATGACCGTGATGCGTTCCTCGGGCACGTCGAAGAAGCGCAGCAGGTCCTCCTTGGAGGCCTGCGAGACGGTGAGGATGCGGCTCGCGCGGCGAATGGCGGTCCAGATCTGAGCGCGGGCGTAGGCATGCGCGAGGCGGCTCGGCAGGTACTGCGGGAAGCGCAGGTGGATGCAGTCGTGGATGGTCACGATCGCGCGGCACGGCGTGAGCGGCGGCAGCACGTAGTGCGGGGCGTGGAACAGCTCCGCGCGCGCCCGCCCGAGGGCGAGGGGCACGGACAGTTGCTCCCGCACCGAGTAGTTCGCCGCGCGCTCGGTCACCACCCGGAAGTTGTCGCCGAGCGGCACGCCCTCGGCGTCGTGGCCGTTCCGGCAGAGCAGGACGTAGTCGGTGGCGCGATCGAGGCGGGCGAGGTGGTGCAGCAGGTTGCGGAGGTAGGTGCCGATCCCGTAGTCGTGCAGCTTGCGTGCGTCGATCGCTACTCGCACCGCGCCCACTATAGCAGCGTGCCGGGCCGGCCCATGCCGCGTGCCGGGCCGGTCATGGCAGTGCGCCGGCCAGACTGCGGCAGCGCGCCGGGCCGACCCTCGAGCGTGTCAGGCCACGACGGCGACGTGCCGCGCCATGATGGCAGGTGCCGGGCCGCCCTGGCAGCGCGCCGGCCAGCTACAGCTGCGTGCCGGGCCACCGGTGGAAGCGCTCCGCTCAGGGGGGCGCGGCCGGGTCCGGCTCGGGGAGCTCGCCGCGGACGCGCAGCCACACCCGCAGGAGCGGCAGCCAGCGCGGGTGGTGCTTGGCATAGAAGGCGAGATGGCTGCGGCGGTACGCCGCCTGGGCGGCCGCAGGGTCGGTCTTGCGGGAGCTCCCGCGGGCATGGACGATCTCGACCGTCGGCGTGAACAGCACGCGCCGGCCCCGCGCGCGGACCGCGGCGCAGAAGTCGACGTCCTCGGTGTAGAGGAAGAACCGCTCGTCAAGCAGGCCCACCGCCTCGGCGTCCCTCCGCCGCGCCAGCAGGCAGGCGCCGCTGACCCAGTCCACGTAGCGCGGCTGCGCCGTGAGCCGGGCCGTCCAGCGCGAGGCGAGCGGCAACCGGGACGCCGCCGCCCGCCCGAGCACCTTCTGCCGCAGCTCGTTCCAGGGCGTGATCATCCGGCCGAACGACAACTCGACCGTGCCGTCCGGGGACAGGATGCGCGGCCCGGCGACGGCCGCGGTCTCGTCGGCGTCGAGGGCTGCTACCAGCCGGTCGATGCTCCCCGGCGGCGCGACGGCGTCGCTGTTCAGCAGGAGGACCAGCTCGCCCCGGCTGCGGCGCATGCCGACGTTGGCGGCGTGCGCGAAGCCGGTGTTGGCGCCGAGCCGGACGAGGTGCGCCTCCGGCCAACCGGCGGCCACCGCGTCCGGGCTGCCGTCGGTGGATCCGTTGTCGATCACGACGATCTCGTGGCGGGTGACGGGAGCGGCGTCGCCGAGCGCCCGGAGGCACGCCTCGAGGCGGCGGCGCGTGTTGAAGCTGACGATGACGATGGCCAGGCGGGGGACCGCGGCGCGGTCACCGCCCTCGATGCCGCTCATGGCCCTCCGGCGGCCTGCTCCAGCACGTCCAGCATCTCCGCCGCGGCGCGACGCCACGTGAAGCGCCCGAGGCGGGCCGCGCCCCGCGCCAGGAGATCCGTCCGCAGCGCTTCGTCGTCCAGCAGCCGCTCGATTTCGCGCGCCACGACGGCCGCATCGTCTACCGGGACGTAGCGGGCCGCGTCGCCGCAGACCTCGCGCGCCACCTCGGAGTCGCCGACCACGGCCGGGACGCCCGCCGCCAGCGCCTCGAGCGGCGTCATCCCGAATCCCTCGTACTCCGACAGGAAGGCGAAGACGCGCGCCCCCCGGAACAGGGCTCCGAGCTCGGCCTCCGGGAGGTGTCCGCACAGGTCCACGCAGTCCGCGACGCCGGCGGCTTCCGCGCGGGCCGCGAGGTCCTGGGGGGGGTGGGTGCGGTCCGCGCCGACGATGGCCAGCCTCGCATCCGGCCGTCGGCGGACCACGCGCGCGAAGGCGGCGATGAGGGTCGGCAGGTGCCGGCGGTTGAAGAGGGTTCCGACGAAGAGCACGAGCGCCGGCCCCGGCGCGGGGACGGTCGCCTGCCCCTTCGCACCCGCCGCCTGCCCCTTCGCGCCCGCCGGCGCCGGTCCGTCCTCGGCGGCGGTCAGCGGGTCGTCCGCGAGAACCGCCGCCCGCCTGTCGACCCACGAGGGCGCCGGAGCCGGGGCCTCGATCCCGTCGTACACGCGGACGACCCGAGCCGGATCGAGGTCGAACTCGCGGACGATCTCGGCCCGGGCAAACTCCGATACGGTCACCACCCGAGCGGCGCGGCTCGCCGCCCGCCGGGCCAGCCAGCGCCGCCGGATGCCCTCCCGCCAGCCGAACCACTCGGGGTGCACGGCGAAGGAGATGTCGTGCAGCGCGACGACGGCCGGCGCCGCGAGGCGCAGCGGGATGGAGTACGCGGGACCGAAGAAGACGTCGACGCGGTCGGCGTCCGCCGCCCGAGCGAGGGCCGTCTGCTCCCACCAGATGCCGGGCGCGCCGGGCACCGTCCGCACCTCGACCCGCGCCCCCCGCCCCGGGCCGCCGAATCTGCTGGCCACGGCCTCGTCCGGCGTGTAGACGAGCACCTCCCGGCCGGCCGCGTCCGCCGCCCATTCGCGGCAGAGATTGGCGACGTAGCGGCCGACGCCCGTGCGCGCGCCGGACAGCTCCCGCCCGTCGATACCGATCCGCAGGCCCGTCCGGATCATCGAGCCGCCCGGCCGCCCGGCGCCGCCGCAGGGAGATTCGGAAGCGCCACGGCGTTGACAGCGAGGTTCATCGAGCTGCCCGGCCGCCCGGCGCCGCCGCCGGGTCGCCCGCCGCGGCCGGC
>JAPOWL010000479.1 GCA_026707615.1 Acidobacteriota bacterium
GCATCGGCGCCCGCGATTGCGGTCAGGCCGTCCGCGCTGGAGACGCGGGCGCGAGCGGTCAACTGCCGCGCGCCCTCGTCTAGAGCCACGAGCTCGCCGTGCCAGCGGTACGTCCCCGTCGCGTCGGCGCTCAGGTGCGGGCGGGCGGCGTCGTAGGCGGCCACGGAGGCCGCGCTGCCGTCGGTGGGCCAGTGGGGCGAGGTGACCGTGGCCCAGTCGCCGCGCCGCAGGGTCCGCACGGCCGCCACGCTCTCGTCGGGAATCGCCGCCTCGAAGGTGAGGTAGCGGCCCGCCGGGTCGGTGGCCACGAGGTTGGCTCGCAGGAGGAAGCCGTCGTTGCCCCAGAGTCCGGAGCCGTCATCGGGCGCGACGGACCGGATGCCGTTCGCGCGGTCCCCGAATCCGGACCAGGTGACGACGATCGGTTCGCCGGCCATCGTCCCGGCCACCGCGGCCAGCCCCGACGGTGCGGCGACGCGTGCCCGGGCAGTGAGCGTCCGCGCACGTTCGTCGAGGGCCACGAGCTCGCCGTGCCAGCGGTACGTCCCGTCGGCGCCGGCGCTCGGGCCCGGTCGTGCGGCGTAGGCGGCGACGGCCGTGACGGCGGCGTCGGCAGGCGAGTGCAGCGAGGTGATGGTGGCCCAGTCGCCGCGTCTCATGGCTCGCACCGCCGCGGCGCTCTTGCCGGGAATCGCGGACCGGAAGGTGAGATAGCGGGTGGCGGGATCGACCGACACGAACTCGGCCCGCACGACGAAGCGCCCCGCGTCGCCCTCCAGCTCCGCGCCGTCGTCCGGCGAAACGGCCCGAATGCCGTGGGCCCGGTCCTCGAACCCGCCCCAGGCGATGAGGATCGGGTCGCCGGCCTCGACGGGAGGCATTTCGGCCAGGGCCGCGGGCGACGTCACCGGCGCCCGGACCGTGAGCTCGCCCGCGCTCGAGTCGAGAGCCACGAGCTCACCGTGCCAGCGGAAGGTCTCCTGCTGCGCGGGCGCTTCCGCGGCGGTTGCCGCCGAGGCGCACGCCGCGCAGGCCAGGAGCCCGACCCACCGCGCGGCCGCTGGCGCCGGCCGCGTGGCAGTTGCCTGTTGCAGTCCCAATGTCACCATGACTCACTCCTTATTGCGAGTCGCAGCACCGCAGCGCTGCCGGAGGCTCGCTCCCGCGGGCCACTGCGCGGGAGACGCCGCCGCGCGGAGGCTCGATCGGGGCGCCCGCAAACCTCCGGCTCGCGCCGGAGCCCGCCGAACGACCCACCCGAAACCATCCGATGCACGGCTGTTGCCGAGTCCGAGCAACTCTCCGAACCGACCCCACGACCCGCGTCCGGCGGGCCGCCGTGCCAGCCGCTGGGGACGGCGGGCACACTCTCGAATCGACCGGCTTGGGAGTAGCCGACTACCAGGAGGGATGTGTTGTGCGCGCTCCCTGAGAAGCGCGACCACCATCGTAGACGCAATCGGCTGAGAGGTCAAGGACTTCGCGGCCCGACGGGCGCGCTTGCGAAAAGCGCCCGACGCCCCTATAATTGCGCCTGAAGCAGAAGAGCAAGCGAACCCTCCTGAAGCGGTCACTCCCAAGCCGCTTTGCGAGTCGAACCGTAGAGAAGCGGGTTGTGGTGCGCCTCCCCGGCGTGCCGCGAAGCCCCGGCTTGGACGCGCCGTTCGCTGGCAACAGCGGCACTCGCCGGCGCAACGAAATGTCGTAATCGTTCACCCGTCAGGAGGGCAGCGATGACCACGAAGCCGACAACCGGTCAGGCCGTGCACGGCGGCGGCCAGCCGATGAATCCCGGCCAGCCGGTGAATCCCGGCCAGCCGATGAATCCCGGCCAGCCGATGGGCGCCCCCGGCATGCCGGCCTATCCCCGCGGCCCGGCTCCGAGCACCGTCGGGTCCAAGTTCCGGCGATTCCTGTTCAACGTGTTCCTGGTGATTCTCGCCTTTGCGGCCGGCTACGTGTACATGGAGCGCGAGTCGCAGCGGGATCGCGATGCGATGGAGCGCGAGCAGATGGCCGCGACCGAGCGCATCGCGACCCTCGAGCGGCGGATCGAGGAGCTCGGCCGCGAGTCCGGCACCCGGGTCGAGCTGGATCTGACGCAGGTGTTCGAGCCGATCCGCGAGGCGCTGAGCCAGGTGACGCTGGTCAAGCTGAGCGAGATCTCGGACCAGATCACGAAGGAGCTGGTCCGGGTCGTGGAATCGGACCTCGCGGTCGACCTGGCCGCGGCCGGCGAGGCGGCGCTCGAGGGCGGCGCGGAGGTGGCGGAGCTGGCCCCCGAGGAGCCGGCGCAGGGGGCGGACGACTCGGCCGCGTCGGAGCCGGCGGCGCCGGAGCAGGCACCCGAGCGGGCCGAGGCGCCAGCGGCCGAGCCGTCGACGCAGGGCCTGCCCGAGCCGGGAGACGACGGCGAGCTGGTCCGCTCGGGACCCGCGGCCCAGGAGGCGCCCACCGCCGGGCCCGACGTCTCGCGGAACGCCCCGGTCGCGGTCGAGCCGGAGCAGCAGCCCGCGCCGGTGTCCGACGTCGTGCTGCTGCTGGCGCAGTACGCGGGACCGTCGGCCGAGGCCGCGGACGACGCCGTCGCGCAGTAGACGGCGCCGCCGGTCTGCCACTGGCCCGCGGCTGGCCGCTGGAGGGTGGCACGATCGCCGTGGCGCGCGACCCGGTGGCGGACGGAGACGCGACGGCGCGTCCGGCGCTCGCATTCGATTCGACCGCCGGCCTCGCCCGCGACTGACACGCAAGCCGCGGGGTGGGTCGAGAGTTCCCGCCCTGCGGTTCGCCCCTTCACTTTCCCCGCGATGGCTCGCGGGACTCTCTTCCTCTCCCCGATTGACGGCGCGGCGGCATCGGCGCTTCCCTTGCGAAACTCAGAGAGACGCGCTAGGATCCCCTCAGTTCAGTTAGCGCCGCCAACCCGTCGCAGGCTCCGGGTCGGCCCCAGCCCCCACCGTCCTGGGAGCTTGCGCCGCGGCACGCACTCCGTTGGCGTTCTGCGGCGCAAGCTCCTAGGGGAAGGTGTCCCCTGTGTCCGTTCCGATCCGCGTCGCCCGGCCCGTTCGCCCCGTCGATCTCCATTGTGTCTCCGCGACGGCGCCGGCGCGTTCCCTGCCCGCAGGCCCCGTGCTTCCGCAGTCGCCCCTCCGATACGACGTTCGGCTGGCTCCGACCGGTGGTCGTGTGGTCTTGCGACGCCCTTCCCCGCCCGGAGGAGCCTGATGGCGAAGGGTGGCCGAATCGACAAGGCCGGGTTGTGCGCGCACATGGTGCGCCACTTCGCGGAGTCCGACGTCAAGCTGACGCGTGCCCACGCGCGTGAGTTCCTCGATGAGATGCAGCGGTTGTGCGAGCGCCAGCTCCTGGAGGTCGGCCAGTTCTCGGTCCCCGGCGTCGCGAAGCTCGTGGTGGAGGAGCGGCGACCGCGGAAGGGGCGCAGCCCGGTCACCGGGCAGCCCATCGTGATACCGGCGCGCCAGGTCGTCCGGGCCCGTATCGCCAAGAGAATCCGCGAGGTCATCGAGCGACCGCTCTGACCTCTGGCCGGCGCCGCTCTGGGCGTCTGGCCGGTCCTGGCCCGTTCGCGCGCACGCTCCGGATCGCCCCGCCCTGTCGACCCGGCAGGTACCATTGCGGTCGAAGGGTTCGTGCTCTGGCGCTTCGAGGCTCGGCACAGGCCCACGGGAGACGCTCCGGTCCCGGTCATGACTACGCCCGCGACGGTGATATCGGCGCTGCAGGAGATCGCCCGGTCGGCGGACGTCGACGGCGTCCGGCGGTTCTTCCGGGGCGGCGACCCGGGGACGGCCGTCATGGGAGTGCCCATCGGCAAGGTCTTCCCCGTGGCGAAGCGCTTCGCGGCGCTCGGGCTGGAGGACGTGGAGACCCTGCTGGACGACCGCCGCTACGAGGTGCGCATGGCCGCCGTCGCCATCCTGGACTTCAAGGCACGGCAGAAGCGCCTGGCCGACGCCGACCGGAGGGCTCTGTACGAGCTCTATCTGCGGAGGCACGACCGGATCAACAACTGGGACCTGGTCGATCGCGCCGCGCCTCACGTGATCGGGGAGTTCCTCGTCGACGGCGATCGAACCGTCCTCGATCGCCTGGCGCGCTCGAAGGATCCGCACGAACGGCGCACCGCGCTGGTCAGCACCTATGCGTTCATCAAGCGCGGCGAGGTCGCCGACACGTTCCGCATCGCCGAAACGCTGGCGGAAGACGAGGACCTCTACGTCCAGAAGGCCATCGCGTCCTGGACGCGCGAAGCCGGAAAGCGGGACGAGGCCGCCCTGGTCGGCTTCCTGACGCGCAACCGCAAACGCCTCCCGAAGCCGACCATCACCGCCGCCTCGAAGCACCTCCCCGCCGACGTCCGCCAGCGCCTCCGCGCCTGAGTGCCGCCCTCCCCCGCGCGCGTCAGGGATTTCCCCCAGCACCCGCGCCCCAAGCGAAGCGCCGCCCCTGCCCGCGCCCGAAACGGAGTGCCGCGCCCTTCCCGCGCACGACGCGAAGCGCAGTGCCGCGTCCTACTCCCGC
>JAPOWL010000250.1 GCA_026707615.1 Acidobacteriota bacterium
GGCCGACGCGGACGCGGAGATCGTCGCCGGCGGCGCCTGCGACGACAGCCACGGCTACTTCATCGCGCCGACCCTCATCCGGGCCCGCGACCCCCGCTACACGACCATGGCGGTCGAGCTGTTCGGTCCGGTCCTGACGTTCTACGTCTACGACGACGCGGACTACGAACGGACGCTGGAGCTGTGCGACACGACGTCGCCGTACGGGCTCACGGGCGGCATCTTCGCCACCGATCGCCGGGCCATCAACCAGGCGCACGAGCGGCTGCGGAACGCGGCCGGCAACTTCTACATCAACGACAAGCCGACGGGGGCGGTGGTGGGACAGCAGCCGTTCGGGGGCTCGCGGGCGTCGGGCACCAACGACAAGGCCGGCAGCTCGCTCAACCTCCTGCGCTGGGTGAGCACGCGGACCACGAAGGAGAACTTCACCCCGCCGCGCGACTACCGCTACCCGCACATGAACGAGAGTTAGGCAGGCGCGCGCCCCTGGGCGCGTCGGGAGTCTGCGCGGGCCTCGTGCCGCGCAGGCTCCTCCCGCCGGCCCGGCGCTACTTGGGCTGGGGCACGATGCGGATGTAGGGGAGCGGCGCCTGCCAGCCGTCCGGGTACTTCGCGCGCGCCTCCTCGTCGGAGACCGCGGGCAGGATGATGACGTCGTCGCCCTGGCTCCAGTTGGCGGGCGTCGCCACCTTCTTCGTCGCCGTGAGCTGGCACGAGTCGAGCAGCCGCAGGATCTCGTCGAAGTTGCGGCCGGTGCTCATCGGGTAGGTCAGCGTCGCCTTGATGCGCTTGTCGGGGCCGATGACGAAGACAGAGCGCGCCGTCGCGTTGTCGGCCGGCGTGCGCCCCACCGACGTGTCGCCGGCGCCGGCCGGCAGCATGTCGTAGGCCTTCACGACCTTCAGCTCGGGGTCGCCCACGAGCGGGTAGTTCAGCGCGTGGCCCTGCGACGCCTCGATGTCCTTCGACCACCGCTCGTGGTCGCTGACGCCGTCGACGCTTATGCCGAGCACCTTGCAGTTGCGGCGCTCGAACTCCGACTTGAGCCCCGCCACCGTCCCGAGCTCGGTCGTGCAGACCGGCGTGAAGTCCTTCGGGTGCGAGAAGAGGACCGCCCAGCCGTCGCCGATCCACTGGTGGAAGCTGATCGGCCCCTCGGTCGTCTCGGCCGTGAAGTCGGGCGCGACATCGTTGATTCTGAGTGACATGCTCGTTCTCCCTCGCGGGCGGCGCCGCCGCCTCGCGGACATTCCTCCGCGGGTCGTGGGACCGTGCCGGCGAATAGTATAGGGCGCGCCGAAGGGCCGCGTGCGCCGTCAGCGGACGCCCGGGAGCGGGGTGCGGGAGGGCAGCCGCGGGCCGGCGGCGTCGTCGTCGCCGGGGGCGGGCGCGAACCGGGTACGGCGCTCGCAGGGCGCAGAAGGGAGGAGCGCCCGGCCGCGGTTCACGGCCTGCCGCGACACCCCGGACTCGCCGGCTCGCCGGGCGTGTCCCGGCTCCGACCCGGCGCCGCCCCCGCGCGCCAGCTCGCCGCAGGCCGCCCGCTCCACGCTGTCGCGCAGATCGCGGAGGTCGACCCGGATGCCGCCCAGCATCTCGATCAGGGCGTAGCTCAGGATCCAGGCGGATCCGATGATGGCCAGGGAGACGAGTCCGGCTCCGACGATCCACTTCGCGTCGCTGCTCACACGCGCCTCAGTCGGGAGGTGGCGACGCCGCCGGCGGCAGCAGGGTGCGCTCGAGCGTCTCGAGGCGCTGATCGACCTTGGCGAAGGCGATCTCGACTCCGCGCAGTCGCTCGTCGAACCGGTCCAGTCGCACCTCGAAGCGGTCGACGCGGGCGCTCAGGTCGTCGATGCGGGCGCTCAGGTCGTCGATGCGGGCGTTCAGGGCATCGCTCAGGTCGTCGATGCGCGTGTTCAGGCTCGCATGGCCGCTCGAGATCTGTGCCGACAGCAGGCCGGCCACCAGCAGGTCCGTCCCGACGATCGTGCCGATGATCGCCTTCGTGTCGCCGCTCACGCCGTCCAGTGTACCACCGGCGTCGGTCGCCGGCCCCGCGCGGCCGGCGAGCCGGGTGCGCTCGGGCTGCGCATCGGCGGAGCGTGTCCCGTACCTCGACCGACCCCCGCGCGGCCGGCGAGCCGGGTGCGCTCGAGCGGCGCCGACCGGCGCCCCGGCGCGCCCGGTTTCCGCCGCCGCGGCGGTGATATTCTATTGGCGGATCCGGCGGTCGTGGGCCGCGTTCGGGCCCGTCATCCCGTCGTCGAACGGAGCAATACAGATGGAGCGGGTGCAGATCGCGATACCGGTGCGGGGGTTCGGGGAGACGTCGCGGCGCGACGCCTGGTGGGTGCAGCCGGCCGCCGTCTTCGCCGGCCTGACCGCGGCCGTCGTGTACATGACCTGGGCCGCCATCCAGGGCGAGCACTACGCTCTCGGCAACTACCTGTCGCCGCTGTACTCGCCGGAGCTGTTCGGCGACTCGTCGCACAGCCTGTTCGGGCCGCAGCCCGGGTGGTGGCCGGCCTGGCTGCCCTTCTCGCCCGCGTTCCTGATTCTGTGGGCGCCGGCGGGGTTCCGGGTCACCTGCTACTACTACCGGGGGGCCTACTACAAGGCGTTCTGGGCCGACCCGCCGTCGTGCGCCGTCGGCGAACCGCGCAACGCGTTCCGCGGCGAGAACTCGTTCCCCCTCATCGTGCAGAACGTCCACCGCTACTTCCTCTATCTCGCGCTCATCTTCGTCGTCATCCTGACCTACGACGCCTGGGCCGCGCTCTGGTTCGAGGATGCCGCGGGCGACGTCTCGTTCGGCATCGGCGTCGGGTCGCTGGTTCTCGCCCTCAACGCCGTGCTGCTCGGCGGCTACACCTTCAGTTGCCACTCGCTGCGGCACCTCATCGGCGGCCGGCACGACTGCATCTCGGAGCGTCCGCTCCAGCAACGGGCCTACGACTGCGTGAGCTGCCTGAACCGCCGCCACATGCTCATCGCCTGGCTGAGCCTCGCCTGGGTCGTGTTCGCCGACGTGTACGTGCGGCTCTGCTCGATGGGGGTCTGGACCGACTTCCGCATTCTCTGAAACCCCATGGACTACCAGACCTTCGAACACGACGTCCTGGTGATCGGCGCCGGCGGGGCGGGGCTGCGGGCGGCGGTCGAGGCCTCGGCCGCCGGCGCCTCCGTCGGCCTCGTCTGCAAGTCGCTGCTCGGCAAGGCGCACACGGTCATGGCCGAGGGCGGCATGGCGGCGGCGCTCGGCAACGTCGACGACCGCGACAGTTGGCAGACGCACTTCGCCGACACCATGCGCGGCGGGCAGTACCTGAACAACTGGCGCATGGCGGAGCTCCACGCCAAGGAGGCGCCGGACCGCGTCCGCGAGCTCGAGGCGTGGGGCGCGGTCTTCGACCGCACGCGCGACGGGCGCATCCTGCAGCGCAACTTCGGCGGCCACAAGTACCCGCGCCTGGCGCACGTGGGCGACCGCACCGGCCTCGAGATGATCCGCACGCTCCAGGACCACGGCGTCCACCAGGGGATCGACGTGCACATGGAGTGCACGGTGGTCGAGCTCCTCAAGGACGGCGAGCGCGTCGTCGGGGCGTTCGGCTACGACCGCGAGCGCGGCCGCTTCCGCGTCTTCCGGGCGAACGCCGTGGTGCTCGCTTCGGGCGGCATCGGGCGGGCGTTCAAGGTCACGAGCAACAGCTGGGAGTACACCGGGGACGGGCAGTCGCTGGCCTACCGGGCGGGCGCCGAGCTCATCGACATGGAGTTCGTCCAGTTCCACCCGACCGGCATGGTCTGGCCGCCGTCGGTGCGCGGCATCCTGGTCACCGAGGGCGTGCGGGGCGAGGGCGGCGTGCTGCGCAACAGCGAGGGCCGCCGCTTCATGTTCGACGACATCCCCGAGCTGTACCGGCACCAGACCGCCGACAGCGAGGAAGAGGGCTGGATCTACACCCAGGGCGACAAGAACGCGCGGCGGCCGCCGGAGCTCCTGACCCGCGATCACGTCGCCCGCTGCATCGTGCGCGAGATCAAGGAGGGGCGCGGCAGCCCCCACGGCGGGGTCTTCCTCGACATCGCCTGGATCAAGTCGAAGCTGCCGAACGGGGCCGAGCACATCCGCAAGAAGCTGCCGAGCATGTACCACCAGTTCAAGCAGCTCGCCGGCATCGACATCACGGAGACCCCGATGGAGGTGGGGCCGACGACGCACTACGTCATGGGCGGCGTGCGGGTCGACGCCGACTCCCAGATGTCTACCGTGCCGGGGCTCTTCGCGGCGGGCGAGGTGGCGGGCGGCCTGAACGGCGCCAACCGGCTCGGCGGCAACTCGCTCTCCGATCTCCTCGTCTTCGGCAAGCGCGCGGGGAAGTACGCGGCCGAGTTCGCGAAGGGGCAGGCCCCGGCGAAGCCCGCGCAGGACCAGGTCGACGCGGTGGCGCGCGAGGCCCTCGCGCCGTTCGAGCGCGCCGGCGGCGACGCCGAGGGGCCGTACCAGGTGCAGTACGACCTGCTGGA
>JAPOWL010000228.1 GCA_026707615.1 Acidobacteriota bacterium
CCGCAGGCCCGCCCTCCTCCCGCAGGCCCGCCCTCCTCCCGCAGGCCCGCCCTCCGCTTGACCCCCGCGCCGAGGGCGAGCTCGAGCGGCGGTTGCGAGCGGCGGCGCGGCAGAGCCTCGGGCGCGATGCCACGGTGGCCCAGGTCGACGCCGCCGTCGCCCGGACGCAGCAGGACCGCGACGGTTGCGAGCGGCGGAGGAGACCTACGTGCGCCGGCTCGTCCGGGAAGACACGCGACGCCTCGAGGCTGCGCAGTTCCAGCGATGGAAAGACCTGATCCTGCTCGACACGACGGAGCTGCTGCGCGTGATGCCGCGCAAGCTGCACGCGGCCTGGGCGGAGCTGTCCGGTACGAGGACGCGCATGTCGCCGGCCGTCGCCGACGAACTCGCGCCGGCAGGGCCGGAGCGGTTCCCCCTCGATCGCGTTCAGAACCGGTAGCTGGCCCGGGCCGCCGCCTGGGCCGTGTCGAAGGCGTGGTAGCTGCGGAGGACCCGCAGCCAGCGGATGTCGACCCCGACGCCGAAGCCCCGCCACACCCGTACGTCGACCCCGCCGCCGAGCACGAGGGCCAGCCCCAGCTCGGAATACGCGGTTGGACCCCAGGAGAAGCCGTCGAAGCCGATCTCGTGACCGCCGGCCGGGTCGTCGTCCCAGGGAATCCACGGGATCGGGTCGACGAAGACGCTGTGGCGTTCCGTCACGCGCCCGATGCCGCCTCCGCCGGTGATGTAGGGAAACAGGAGGCCGTCCGCGATCGGGAACTCGACGGTGAGCTTGGTCAGGAACGTCGTCACGTCGCGGCCCTGGTCCTCGAACGAGATGGAGTGATACAGATCGTCGCCCACGACTCCGAGGGGATAGTCCTCGGGGTCGGCGCCGGCCAGGGACGTGGCGGAGCCGAACACGGACACGCCGTCGAACCAGGGCCCGCCGCCCCCCGCGCCGGCGCCGCTCGTGAGGTGCGTCAACTCCAGGTCCAGACCGACGTGCCGCGTCAGCCGCAGGCCCGCGCCGGCCCCGGTGGCCACGAACGTGCCGTCGCCGAACGCGCCTCCGACCAGGCCGTAGACGCGCCCGCCGCGGTCCGGAACCTCGTGCTGCGCCCCCGCGGGTCCCGCGGCCAGCGCCACCAGCGCCACCGCCGCTACCGCCGGCAGCAGAGCCTGCCGCATGCCTTGCCGCCACCGATCGGTCCGCTCTTGTTCGCTCACGTCGTCGCCTCACCAACCACTATAGCGTCCGGGCAGGCCTGCGCCGCCAGCCGGGGGAGGGCGGGGCAGGCTGATAGGATCGGGGCGCACCATGCACAGCAGAGTGCTCCTTGCCGAGGGCGAGCTCGAGCGGCGGTTGCGAGCGGCGGCGCGGCAGAGCCTTGGGCGCGATGCCACGGTGGCCCAGGTCGACGCCGCCGTTGCCCGGATGCAGCGGGGACCGCGCCGGTCGCGAGCCGCGGAGGAGACCTACGTGCGCCGGCTCGTCCGGGAAGACACGCGACGCCTCGAGGCTACGCAGTTCCGGCGATGGAAGACCCTGCCGCGCGAGTGCTTCCCGACCGCCAACCCGTTGTTGCTGGCCGACAAACGCGATACGCAGATCACGACGGACCGGGCGCACCCGAGCTATCCCCACGCCGCGTGAGCCCGGCGGCCGCAGCACGCCCAGTTCAGACAACGCACGCGTCAGTCCGCGGACGGGGGGGAGAAGCATACGCTCGAGTGTCGACAGGCGCCGGTGGACCTGGCTCTGGGGGGAGTGGAGAGACGATGCGGCGAGCGAGCTCCCCGGGCGTGCCCTCGGGGCCGGACCGCCCGGGGCGGAGCGCGGGGTGGGCGGCGGCCGTCCTGCTCGGGCTGGCCGTGCTGCACACGTGGCCGCTCGCGTCGGACCCGAGCCATCTGTCGCGCCGCAACGACGACGAGTGGCTGAACGCGTGGACGCTCTCCTGGATCGCCCACCAGCTTCCGCGCGACCCCCTCGACCTGTTCGCCGCCAACATGTTCTACCCGAGCGCCGACGCGCTCGCGTACACCGAGCCCCTCCTCGTGCCCGGGCTGCTGGGCGCCCCGCTCCGCTGGCTCGGGGCGAGCCCGATGGCCACGTACAACCTGCTGGTCCTCGCGGGTCTGACGCTGACCGGGCTCGCCATGTACTGGCTGATCGTCGCCTGGACCGGCGACCCCTGGGCGGGCCTGCTGGCCGGCGCCGTCGTGGCGTTCAGCACGGCGCTGCTCACGCGGATCGCCCACCTGCAGATCCTGCACCTGTACCCGCTGCCGCTGGCGCTCCTGGCGCTCGACCGCCTGCTGCGCCACGGCCGGACGCGCGACGCCGTCTGGCTGGCGGCGTGCGTGGCCGGCGCCGCCCTGACGTCCGGCTACCTGGCCGTCTACGTGGCGGCGGCCCTCGGGAGCGCGCTGCTCGCGCGGGCGCCGGACCTCGGGAGCCGCCGCGGCGCCCGGGTGCTGCTGCGGCTCTCGGTCGCCGCGGCGGCCACGCTGGCCGTGCTCTACGCGGTGCTGCACCCCTACCTGGAGCTGCAGGGCCCGCGCGCGGCATCGGTCGACGCGGGCAGCATCGGGAGCGCGCTGCTGAGCTACCTCACGACGGCGGCCGACCTGCACTACGAGCTCTGGAGCCACGCCCTCTGGCCCCACGCGCCGCGGGCGCTGTTCCCCGGCCTGGCGGCCCTCGTGCTGGCCGGCGGCGCGCTCCTCGCCCGCCGCGCGGCGCCGCGCGGGGTGCGGCGCATGCTGCTCGCCGTGGCGGGAGCCGGTCTGCTGCTCTCGCTGGGCTCGCTGACGCCGGTGTACGAGTGGTTCTCCGTCCTCGTCCCGCCGGTGCAGTCGCTGCGCGCCCCGAGCCGGTTCGGCACCCTGGTGGTCTTCGCGGTCGGTGCGCTGGCCGGCCTCGGCCTGGCGGCGTTCCGCCGTGCCGTCTCGCCCCGGTGGGGCGTCGCCGGCGCCGTGGGCCTCCTGGCCGTGGCCACGGCGGAGTCCCTGCACGCGCCGATCCCGTACCGTCCCGTGGACTGGAATCCGCCCATCCATCGGGCCCTCGCGGCAGTCGACCCCGGACCGGTCGTGGAGCTCCCGCTCTACTTCGGCGGGCAGTTCCATCGCAACGCGTGGTACCTGCTGGCGTCGACGAACCACTGGCGGCCGCTGGTGGCCGGCTTCGGCAACTCCCGGCCCCGCGAGTTCGACGACCTCGCGCGCCTCGCCGCGACGTTCCCGTCCGT
Organism: Acidobacteriota bacterium; assembly: GCA_026707615.1. Classification (GTDB taxonomy): domain Bacteria; phylum Acidobacteriota; class Vicinamibacteria; order Vicinamibacterales; family UBA8438; genus JAGWAJ01. The sequence goes on from JAPOWL010000228.1 coordinate 3,243, forward strand.
GCTCGCCGTGGCGCGCCTCGAGGCGCTCGGCGTGAGGCACGTCGTCGTGCACGTCTCGCACTATCCGCGGTCGTCGGGCATCCGGGCGGACCTGGACGAGCTCGGCGGCAGGTCCGACGTCGTGCCCGTCGCCGAGATCGGGCCGGACCGCCTGTATCGAATCCGCGACGCCGCCGCGAGCGGCGGGACCCACGGGCTGGCCGAGCTGCCGTGGTCGGAGCTGCGCGTCGTGGCCGGACCTGGCGACGGCAGCTACCTGCGCGGCTACGACGCGGGCTACGCGTTCGGCCTGCAGAGCGCGGAGCGCTTCGTCGCCTATCTCGAGCGCACGACGGCCGGCTCGCACCTCCGCCTGCGGCTGCCGGTGCGCATGACGGGCCGCTTCCTCGACGCGTTGACCGGCCGCGATCTGGGCCCGGTCGCCGTGCCCGCCGTCCCCGCCGGTGAGACTCCGGTGCGCGTGGCCGTGCCCGCGGGGCGCCGCATCGTCGTCAGCCTGCGGGCACGACCGGAATCGGGCTGACGGCGGGACGCGGTCGCCCGGCGGTTGCCGTCCATACCGGATCAGGTATCGTGACGGAATGGACTCGATGCTGGGCGCTCTGATCCGGGAGGCGCGCGAGCACGCGCGGTTGACGCAGGCCGATCTGGCACGGAGCGCCTCCACGTCCCAGCCGGCCATCGCGAGGTACGAGGTGGGGCAGGCGCGGCCGAGACTGGAGACCGCCGAACGCTGCGTCGAGGCCTGCGGCTTCCGACTGCGGATCGAGCTGGAACCCACGAGTTCGCAGCGACGAGCGGCCGCCGAGGTCGCCCTCGCGCGCAGCGGTTCACGAGGCTTGCCGCAGAGCTGCGCCGTGGGTGATCCCGATGCGCCGCCGCTCGACCTGGACGACATCATCGAGGCGAAGGAGACGCTGAACCGGGAGCCCGACCGGGTCGCCCTGCCGGAATTGCGGCAGCTTCGCGATCAGCTTCGCCGCGGGCGCCCACGGCGTTCCCCGGTGTAATCCCTGCCCCCGCGGTGCCGTTCCCGCCGTCGGCCCGCCTGCATCCGTCCAGGGGCGCGTCAGTCCGCGGGCGGGGGGAGGAGGACACGCTCGAGCGTCAACAGGCGCTGGTCGACCTCGCCGAAGGCGACCTCGACGCGGCGGAGCCGCCCGTCGATGCCGTCGAGACGCGTCTCCAGCCGGTCGATGCGGGCGTTCGTTGCGTCGATGCGGGCGCCGAGCTCGGTGCGGAGCTCG
>JAPOWL010000297.1 GCA_026707615.1 Acidobacteriota bacterium
GGATCGGGCTGCGCTGCGGGGCGCTGACCGGCAGCAGGAAGAGCACCGCCACGCCGACGAGGGCGGCGACCGCCTCCGGCACGCTCGCGAGCACCGCCTCGGCGACCGGATGATCCGGTCCGAGGACGAGCGGCAGCAGGCCGGGGATGATCCACAGCGACACGGTGACGCCGAACGCGATCACCGCGTTCCGCTCGCCGGGCTTCCACGGTCCGAGGGCGCGCCGCCGCTCCGCGATGATCCGGTCGGCTCCCGGGATCTCCCGCGTCCCCGTCCTCCCCACCCAGTGGAAGTAGCCGAAGACGACGCCCATCAGGACGACGGTCACGGGGACCGCGACGAGCATCCACTCCACGAACGTGATCCGGATGCCGAGCTGCTGGTCGAGCATGCCGATGGCGATCAGGTTGGGCGGCGTGCCCACCGGGGTCGCCATCCCGCCCCGCAGCGACCCGTACGACGTCATCAGCATGAGCGCCGTCCCGTAGCGCTTGGGGACGTTGCCCTCGGACTCCATGAAGGCGAGCAGCGACATCCCCATGGGGACGAGCATCGCCGCCGTGGCCGTGTCGCTCATCCAGGCCGAGAGACAGGTCGCGATCGCCCCGTAGGCGATGAGGATGCGAGTCGGGCGGGCGCCGATGAAGCGCCAGGACAGCACGGCGTACGCGATCCGCTCGTTCACACGGTGGACGAACAGCGCGCGGGCGAGGATGAAGCTCCCGATGAAGAGAAAGATCAGCGGGTTGGCGAACGGAGCGAACGTCTCCCGGACCGGAGCGACGGCGAGCAGAACGGCCAGCGTCGGGCCGAGCAGCGCGGTGACCGGCAGCGGCAGCGCCTCGGTGATCCAGAAGACGATGACCAGCGCGACGACGGCGGCCAGCCGCTGCGCCTCGGGTGAGAGCTGCCCGAACGGCAGCACCAGGACCAGGAGGAAGACCAGCGGGCCCAGGACGAGGCCGACCCGCCGGCGGGTCGCGTCGAAGCGCGCCTCGGCGCTCGACGGCGCCGGCCGAGCGGGCTGGGGGCGGTCGGTCATGGACGGATGCCTGAACGCTGCGTCGCTCGTCCGCGGCACAGGCTCCCGGGCGCCCGTAGCCTAACATGGGGCGCTTCGCGCGTGGTATGCTGAATCCCGACGTACGGCCTCGGGCTGCGCACCCGCCCGGGGCGGAGGGGTCACGAGATGCACGCAGGAATGCTGGCGCTGCTGGGACCGATCGGTCTGCCGGAGTTGGTGATCATCCTGTTCATCCTGGTTCTCGTCTTCGGCGCCAAGCGGCTCTCCGGCCTCGGCCGCGGGATGGGGCAGGCGATTCGCGGCTTCAAGGACGAGATGCAGACGGACGACGACGCCGAGCCCGCCCCCAAGGCGAAGGCGGAGGCGGACTAGCGAGGCCCCGAGGGCGCGCGAGGATCACGGTCGCGCATGCGGGCAGACCGCATCCCGGCCGGCCGCGGGCGCTCCGCCGCCCTGGCCCTCGCGGCCCTGGCCCTCGTGGCTCTCCTGTTCGGCGGGTTCTCCTCCACCCTTCCCCCCGGCACCCTGCCGCCCGTCGAAGCGCCCTTCACGACCGACGATCGCGGCCCCGCGCCGCCTGCGCCCCCTTCCGCCGGCCCGCGGCCCGGCCAGCCGGTCATGGGCGGGACGGGGTGGCGCGTCGTCTCCAGCCGCTCCGTTCAGGGCATCCTGATCGTCGAGGTGGAGACGGCGGGGGCGCTCGGCGGACCCGACCTTGCGGCCAGCATCATCGGCCCGGCCCGGGCCGGGCACCTCGAGGCCCTGGTCTACTTCCGCCGTCCGGGCGAGCGCCTGGCCGACACGCGGGTGCAGTGGACGCCGGCCGGCGGCTACGTGACGCTCGCCCTACGCTGACGGACTCGGCGCCGATTCGCGGTCAGCGGATGAGCACGGTCTGCGGGTACTGCGCGTACCAGCCGAACCAGAAGGCCCGCTGTGCCGCGACGCGCGGAAGCCGGCGCTCCGGATCGGCCTCGGCCACCAGGGCCTCGGCGGTCACCGTCCAGCCGCCCCCGGCGGTGTCGACCACGCGGGCGTCGCCGGTCGCGCGTGCGAACCGCACCCCGCCCGCGTCGTAGACCCGGTTCGCGCCCTCGCGGCTCGTCACGACGACCAGCCGGTGCCCCGCCTGCACCGTCTCGTACAGCCGGTTCCGGGCCAGGTAGTCGGCCGCGATCGCCACCGGCTGGCGCGCGCCCGCGGCGGTCTCGAGCATCAGGACCAGCACCTCGTCCTTGTTGCGGAGCCGCTCATCGCGCTGCGGCACCTGGAACATCAGCCGGTCCGTGGCGAAGTACTCCCGGTAGGCGGCACCCTCGGAGTAGTCCCGCCGGTGACCGGTCGCGATCGAGAGGACGGTGGTTCCGGGGTGCATCCGCCGCCACTCCCCCCACGTCGTGGTCACGACCGCCCGGTGCGTCAGCCGGAGGCCCGAGCCGACGAGCGCGCCGACCACCGGCTCGCCGGTGATCGTGTTCCAGAGGCTCCCGCTGTCGTGATCGAACATCAGCTTGTTCGAGCGGTAGAGCAGGCCGCTGGTGCCGAAACGCACGTGGCGGCCGCCGACGACGCTCTCGTACGGGATCACGGTGCCGCAGAGGGTGCAGTAGACGATCGTCAGCTCCCGCCCGCCGATCCGATCGAGCGCCATCTCGTGCCAGGCCAGGATGCGTTTCGGATACGCACGCGCCTCGCCGCCGGCGGCGATTCCGAACACGACGTGATCGTCGTCCAGGTAGGCGGCCTCCGCGGCCGCCACGTGCCGCGGATACTCGAGCGGCGGGATCCCGTTGACACGCACCCCGCCCCAGACGATCTCGTCGAGGCGGATCGTCGACGTGACGCCGTCGGGGAAGAAGCGCTGGAACGCCGGATCGATCTCCGCGTACCACGTCCCCTTCAGGAACGCGTAGCGGGGATGCGGGTCGTACGGCTGCTCCCAGATCCAGCGTTGCGCGCGCATCAGATCGCCCCCGAAGCGCTCGCCGGTCCGCTCCTCCAGGAACCCCACGAGACGGCGCCACACGCGCGCCGCGAGGGGCTCGGACGCGCTCGGGGCATCGAGGCGGCTGGGGCGCGCGATCAGGGTGACGAGGTCCCAGAGCATGCCGCTGTACCCGTCCCGCCAGCGGGAGGCGATGCGGTCGAGGGCCTCGGCCGCACGGTCGTCGTCGGGCGCGAGCGCCTCGAAGAAGTCGCCGATGTCGGGATGCGGCGCGTCATCCGCCTGCGGCGGACTCTCACTCGCCTGCGGCGGACTCTCACTCGCCTGCGGCGGACTCTCACTCGCCTGCGGCAGACGTTCGCTGCCGGCGGCGGCGACGGGCGTCCCCGCGAGCAGTCCAATCGCGGCGGCGATCAACACGCGACGCATGCACGCCCCCTCCCAACCGTTATGGTACGCTCCTGCCGACGGATGCCGACGCCGACCCCGCTCATCAGCGCCGAGCAGATCCAGACCCGCGTCGGCGAGTTGGCGACCGCTCTCGCGCACCGGATTCCCGACGGCGAGCCGCCGCATCTCATCGGCGTCCTGAAGGGCGGGTTCATGTTCCTGGCCGACCTCGTCCGGGCGCTCCCGCGGCCGGTGACCGTCGACTTCGCCCGGCTCACGAGCTACGGCACCGGCACGACGAGCTCCGGCGAGGTGCAGCTCCTCACGGCGCCGCATCCGGTTCGGGACCGGCACGTGGTCGTCGTGGAGGACATCGTCGACACCGGGCTGACGCTCGAGAGGCTGCGCCAGCACCTGCTTGCGGATCGGCCGCGCAGCCTCACCACGGTTGCGCTGCTGGACAAGCCGGGCCGCCGCCGCTCCGACGTGCCGATCGATCTCGTCGGATTCACGGTCGAGGCCGACCGTTTCGTCGTCGGCTACGGCCTCGACCTGGACCAGCACCACCGTCAGCTTCCGTACATCGCGGTCCTGGACCCATCATAGCCCCGCCGGCCCGCAGAAAGAGAGGCTCCCGTGGCCCCAAGCAACGCCGCGCCGCCCGCGCCGTCCCCGGGCGACGGCGACCCCGACGGCGTGCGCCCCCCGGCACCGGGCGACGGCGACGGCGACGACGCCTGGGCCACGGCGATAACGCGCGTCCGGCCCGACAGCATCCGCGTCCGAGGCTACCGCCTCGACGAGATCATGGGCCGCCTGTCCTTCGGCGAGGCCATCTACCTGCTTCTCGTGGGCGAGCTCCCGTCGCCCGCGCTCGGGCGGCTGATGGAGGCGGTGCTCGTCTCCGCCATCGATCACGGGGTGCGGCCCCCTTCGACGCTGGCCGCGCGCACCGTGGCCGGCACCGGGGCTCCCCCGCGGGCAGCGGCCGCGGCCGGCGTGCTGGCGCTGGGATACCAGCTCGGCGGCGGCGGGAGCATCGAAGCCAGCCTCCGCTTCCTCGAGGATGGCATCGCCCTGATCGACGACTGGGTCTCGCCCGACGACGCGGCGCGCCGGCTGCT
>JAPOWL010000447.1 GCA_026707615.1 Acidobacteriota bacterium
GAGCTTCCGCCGCGGCACGCACTCCGTTGGCGTTCTGCGGCGCAAGCTCCTAGGGCGCCCGGCGGCGGCGGAAGTACTCCACCTGGAACTCGCGCACGTTGCGGTTGTGCTCGCGGAGGGTGTCGGCGAAGGCGTGGGTGCCGTCGTTGCGGCTCACGAAGTAGAGATAGGTGACGTCGGCCGGAGCGAGCGCGGCGCGCAGGACGGCGCCGCCGGGAGCGGCGATGGGGCCGGGCGGCAGGCCCCCGTAGACGTAGGTGTTGTAGGGCGAGTCGAAGCGCAGGTTGGCGCGGGTCAGGTTGCCGTCGTAGCGGCCGGCGCGCTCGAGGGCGTAGATCGTCGTGGGATCGCTCTGCAGCGGCATGCCGATGCGGAGCCGGTTGTTGAAGACGGCCGAGACCAGCGCGAACTCCTCCCCGCTTCCCGACTCCCGCTGGATGATCGACGCCAGGGTGACCACGTCGCGCACGCTCAGGCCGCGCTCCGCCGCCCGGGAGCGCAGCTCCGCGTCGAAGACGACCCGGAAACGCGCCACCATCGCCGCGACCAGGTCGTCGACGGTGGCCGTCCGCGGCAGCGAATAGGTCTCCGGGAAGAGGTACCCTTCGAGGTCCGCCGCGTCCGGGTCGAGGTCGGCGACCAGCTCGACCCGCCGCGCCGCGGCGGCGAACTCGTCTGCCGGGGCGAGCCCCCACTTCTCGACGATGGCCCCCATCTGGGGCAGGGTCAGGCCCTCCGGAAACGTGATGGCCTCGAGATGAACCCGGCCGCCGACGATCTTCGCCAGCGCGGCGGCCGGCGAGACCGGCGCGTCGAAGAAGTACTCCCCCGCCTGCAGGGACCGTTCGTGGCGGCCCCGCCAGGCGGCGAAGCGGAACGTCCACGCCTCGCGGACAACGCCGGCCGCCTCGAGTCGTTCCGCGATCGCCCGCGTCGAGTCACCGGGCCGGACATCGACGAAGACGCCTTCGGAGGGCAGATCGCGATGCGGCGTCTCGATGCGCGCCAGCAGGCCCTGCCACGTCGCGGCCGCGCCTGCCGCGCCGAGCGCCGACAGGCAGCACAGACCGACGAGGAGACGGCGGATCATCGGCGTCTGCCGCTCGTCGCGGCGTCCCGGTCCGATGGCGACGCCCCGCCCTGCGCCCGGTGTTCGTCGAGGTGGTCCTGCAGGAGGACGGCGGCGGCCGCGGCATCGAGCCGCTCGCTCCGCTTGCGCCAGCTCTTCTCGCGGGCGGCGAGGCGCGATTCCGCCTCCACGCTGGTCAACCGCTCGTCCTGCAGGGAAACCGGCACGTCGATGGCCGCCCGCAGCCGATCGACGAAGGCGAGGACGCGCGCCGTCTGCTCGTGCGGCGTGCCGTCGAGCGAGCGCGGCAGGCCGACCACGACCGCCGCCAGCCCGTCGGCGTCCGCCGCGAGCGCGTGCGCCTCCGCCGCGACGGCCGCGGCGCGCGACGGCAGGGAGCCACCCGGCCGCAGGGTGCGCAACGGTCGGGCGAGCGTCGCCGACGGATCGCTCACCGCCAGCCCTATCCGTCTTTCCCCGTAGTCGACGCCCAGTACCCGCATCCGAATTGCGCCCCGACGGTCGGCCCCGCCGACGGCTCGGAGCCCGCCCAACACCTCAGCCTACCATCGCCGCGGGCGGGGCGGACCGGCTTCAATCGACCTCCGACCGCCGTTCTGCTACGATGCGCCGCAGATCGGCCGGAGGGATGCCTTGTCCAGAACTCGTTTCGCAGTTCTCGTAGCGTCCGTCCCCCTCGTCGCCTTCACGCTCGTCGGGGGCTTCCTCGGCCGCGAGGCCGCGGGCCAGAACCCCTACCGGCACCTGCGGATCCTCGAGGACGTGGTGTCGCTCATCTCGAACAACTACGTCGAGGACATCGACCTCGGCGAGGTGATGGACGGCGCGCTCCGGGGCCTGACGGAGGGCCTCGACGCCGACAGCGCCTACCTGTCGGCGGAGGACGTCGAGCGGATCGAGAGCGGTCGGCCGCTCCCCGCGGGCGGCATCGGGGTCGAGTTGCGGCGGCGCTACTACCTGCAGGTGGTCGCCCCGCTCGACGGCTCCCCGGCCGCGCAGGCCGGCGTGCTGCCGGGCGATTTCGTCCGGGCTATCGACGGCGAGCCCACGAGGTTCATGTCCAGCATCGAGGGTCAGCGCCTGCTCCGCGGCGAGCCGGGGTCGACGGTGAACATCTCGCTCATCCGCGGCAGCACGCAGGAGCCCTATGACGTCGAGCTGGTGCGGGAAGAGATCGTCGACCCCGGCGTGAGCCACCGCCTCGCGGCCGAGGGTACGGGCTACGTACGGGTGGCGAGCCTCGGCCCCGGAACGTCGGAGGCGATTGCCACCGCGGTGGACCAGCTCTTCTTCGCCGACGACGCCACTCGTGTCGTCCTGGATCTGCGGAACAGCGCGACCGGAACCTACGAGGAAGCTCTTGCCGCGAGTCGCGTGTTCGTGCCCGGCGGAACACTCGCCATTCGGCAGGAGCACGGGGATCAGCAGACGCCCCTGGCGCCCCCACCCGGAATTGGACTCGACCTTGAGCTCCTCGAGGATCATGGGCGCTCGTACCGCGTGGGATCCCCAGGGAGCCCCGGAGACCCCACGGCCGGTGCCTTCGGCGAACCTCTCGTGCTCCTGACCAACTTCGGGACAGCGGGACCGGCGGAGGTGTTCGTGGCCGCACTGGCGGGGCGCGACAGGGCGCAGATCGTCGGCCAGCGGACGGCGGGGCGCGCGTCGGAGCAGAAGCTGATACGGCTGCCGGACGGGACCGGGCTATGGCTGTCCTCCACCCGCTACCTGACCCCGGACGGGGAGCCCATCGACCGGGTCGGCGTCGTGCCGGACGTGGCGGTCGACGTCGCGCTGCCGGAACTGGGCGAGCCCCTCCCCGAGGACGATCCGATCCTCGAGCGGGCGCTCGAACACATCGCGGAATCGATTTGACCCTGCCCCTCGGGTTCACGTCACGCGCCCGGCGCGGGCCGGTCCAGGCGGGGCTGGTCGCGGCCGCCCTCGCCCTCGTGTGGCTGGGCGGCGACGCGGGGGGGCGGGCCCAGCCGGCCGACGGCCCCCGCTGGCTGGCCGGCGACCACCACATCCACAGCGAGTTCAGCGCCGGCTGGGACCGGACGGTGGATCCCCCGCGGCTGATCCTCGGCCGCGACGCGATCTACTCCATCCCGCGCAACGCCGCAATGGCGCGCCGCTACGGCCTGGAGTGGACCGTGGCGACCGACCACGGCGGACCGGACCATGCGAAGGTCAGCCTCGAGCTGGCCTATCCGGAACTCCTCCGCGCGCGCGAGGAGGTGCCCCAGGTGGTCCAGTTCTTCGGGCTGGAGCTGAATACGCCGGCCGGCGACCACAACAGCCTCATCGTGCCCGCCGGGCCGGACGAGGCGGCGCGCCTCTTCGACCTCGAGTCGCGCTTCGACCGGCGGGAGGCGTATCCCCCGGACCCGGCCCGCGACACCGAGGCGCGGATGATCGCGGCCCTCGAGGCGATGGACGTGCTGGCGCCGAAGCCCGTGGTCATCGCCAATCACCCGTCGCGCTCGCGTTCGGAGAGCGGCGCCTACGGCCGCTACGACCCGGCCGAGCTCCGGGGCTGGAACGACACCGCCCCCGACGTGGCGGTCGGCATGGCGGGGGCCCCGGGCCACCAGGCGGCCGCCCTCAACCCCGATCGCACGCTCCGCGCGGACGGTGCGCGGGGGTACTACACGGCCTACCCCACCTGGGGCGGCTTCGACCCGCTGACCGCACGCCTCGGCGGATTCTGGGACTCGATGCTCGGCGAGGGACGCCGCTGGTGGATCACCGCCAACTCCGACTCCCACGTCCACTACAGCGAGGGCGGCGTCGACTTCTGGCCCGGCGAGTACTCCAAGACCTACGTCCACGCGGAGAAGTCGCACGCCTCCATCCTCGAGGGTCTGCGCCGGGGACGGGTGTTCGTCACCACGGGCGACCTGGTATCGGAGCTCTCCGTGACCGCCGCGTCGGGTGGCCGCGCCGCCGGCATCGGCGGCAGCCTGACCGTCGCGGCCGGCGCCGATGTGGAGGTGACGATCCGCGTGCGGGATCCGGACGCCCCCAACCCGCGCGGGTACCGGCCTGCGGTGGCGCGCGTCGACCTGATCGCCGGCGACGTGACCGGCCCGGCCGCCGACCCGGCGCACGACCGCAACCCGACCACCCGCGTGGTGCGCCGCTTCGGCCCGGACGACTGGTCGCGCGACGGCGAGTACCGGACGATGCGCCACACGCTCGGCGCCGTCACGGCCCCCGGCTACCTGCGCGTCCGCGGGACCAGCACGGCGCAGCTCGAGCCCGCGCCGGACCCCCGCGGCGAGGATCCTTGGGCCGACCTCTGGTTCTACTCCAATCCCGTATTCGTCGAGATCCGCTGATGGGCGCCGAAGCCGGCTCGGCTCACCGCGGGCGACG
>JAPOWL010000079.1 GCA_026707615.1 Acidobacteriota bacterium
TCGCCGGCGCCGTCCCAGACCGCGATGTCCGGATAGGCGCACACCGGCCGCGTCCGCACCACCTCGCCGTCCTCGACCCGCTCGCCCAGGATGGTGTCCGGAGCGATGCCGTCCTCCACCCACCGCTCGAGCGCGGTGAGCGGATCGAGGCGGTTGTAGCCGGGGCCGCCGGAGCAATGCCCGAGGCCGGGAACGAGGAACAGCCGGAAGTAGTCGCGGGTGGCGGCGAGCGCGGCGTCGCGGCCGCGGCCGGCGCCCTCGTGGGCGAGCACGTCCTCGTAGTAGTTGATGGACCCGAGCGGCGAGATGTCCGGGTCGCTCCAGCCGTGGTAGACGATCAGCTTCGCGCCGCCGTCCCGGAGGCCGCCGAGGTCGGGGCTGTCGGCGTCGAGCGACGGGCCGACCTTCTCGAGCGCGAACTCCAGGTCCGCGTCGTAGTCGAACGCGCGGAAGTCCCAGTCGGGCTCCTCGAACACCATGTACTTGAAGAAGCCGTCGGCCGCGAGCCAGTGGAGGCTGCCGAACGGCTCGCCGCCCGTCACCCACGCCTGCCAGCCGCCGCCGGGCCCGTTCTCGCCGCCCGGTACGAGGCCCGGGAAGACGACCTCGCCGGCGGAGTTTCGCGAGCCGGCCCAGATGTCGCGGACCGCCTGGACCTGCCCCGCCGTGAGGCAGGTCGCGTCGTCCCGGCCCTCCGGGCAGGTGAGGGTGCCGGGGTCGAAGTCGCAGGCCCGCGGGTCGTCGAGCACGCCGTCCTCGAGCCCGTCGAGTGCGTCGCAGGCGGCGTTGACCGCGTCGGCGAGCAGGGGGACCTTGCTCGGCGGGAAGTAGTTCTCCGGGTCGCGCAGCGTCGCGAGCGCGTACCAGAGGTGCGCCCCGGCGTAGAAGCGCGTCCAGTCGTTGGCCGGATTGCCGGCGACGATGCCGTCGAAGTCGTCCGGGTAGCGCTGCGCCTCCATCAGGCCCTGTTGGCCACCCTTCGAGCAGCCGACATAGTAGGAGTAGGCCGGATCGCGCTCGTAGAAGGCGCTGGTGACGGTCCGCCCGTGGGTGGCCGTCAGGTGCAGCGAGCGGTGGCCGAAGTCGGCCACGAGGTCGGGGCGCCCGATGGCCCACGAGGCGTCGAACCCGCCCGATCCGGGGCGCACGTGCCCGGTGTCGGTGCTCGCGGCGGCGTAGCCGCGGCGGACGGCCGCCGCCATGGCCCCGTAGCTCACCACGCCGGCCATGCCGCCGTTGCCCGAGACGTGGAACTTGCCGTTCCAGTCGTCGACCGGAAGCCAGACCTCGAAGTTGACGGCCGGCTCCGTGACCGCGACGACGCGGCAGACCGCCGGCATGTCGAGCGGTTCTCCGCCGGTCGGGGCCAGCATCCCGGCCGCCACCGTCACCGCGCTGGCGATCGTGGTCTCGGGGAGCGCGAGCTCGGCCAGGCTCTCGCACGTTGCCGCAACGGCGGGCGTGGCGGGCAGCATCGCGGTGGCGACGAAGAGGAACACGGCGGCGACGGCGGTCCGCGCGAATCGGCGCGGGCGGTTGAGCGGCATGATCAGCACCTTCCTGGCGGCAGGCCGCCCCTCTTCGCGGGCGCGCCCCTCCCGTGAACCCCGGCCCTGGGAGTCTGCGCCCGAGAACGTGCGCTTCGGCGCCCTCGAGCCGCGCGGACTCCATCGCGCCCGCTCGGGGCGCGCAACTGCCGTTAGCTTGCCCCGGATCGCGCGACCAGTTCAAGGGCGCGGCGGCCGCCGTCCGCTGTCCGGTCCAGGGCGAGCGGCTGATATCATCTGCGTACTTCTGGAGGCACGCGACATGCGTCGATGGCACGGGTTGGTCGTGGCCCTGGCGGCCGCACTCGCTGCATCGTGCGGGGGCGCTCCGGAGCCGGTGGCGCTCCGGCTGCTCGATCTCTTCGACGCCGCCACGGTCGAGCAGACCGTCGAGGTCGAGCCCCTCGACCCGACGGAGTGGCGCTTCGACGGCGAGGGGACGATCGCCGCCCCCGAGCCTCCCGACGACGAGGAAGAAGCAGAGGCGGAGGACTTCGAGGATCGCACGGCCACCGTCGGCTGGGCGGCCTACCACGACGTCGAGGGCCTGGAGGTCCGGGACGGGCGCCTGGTCGGCACCGCCGGCGAGCTGCCCCTGCTGCACGCGGCGCGGCCCGAGGAGCTCGACGAGAACGATCTGCTGCACGCGGTCGAGATCACGATGCGCGTATCGGCCGGGACGCGGGTCGGCGTGACGTTCAACGGCGCGCGCGAGCTGGACGAGGAACGCGTGCTGCGGGGCATCCGCCGCGCCCCCACGCCGGCGCTCTTCGCCGAGCTCGAGCCGGGCGACGAAGTCCAGACCTACACCCTGCAGGATGTCGCGCGGTCCTTCTCGATCGCCGGCATCCGGCATCTGCTCGTCCAGCCGACCGACGAGGAGGGGGCGACCTTCGAGATCGAGTCCGTGCGGCTCATCCCGCGGACGGAGCACCTGCGCTCGGTGAGCTCCGGCCCCGGATGGCAGGGGTTGGGGGAGGTCTATCGCGAGACGATCGTCAGCCGGTCTCCGGAGCGCATCACGATCGACCTCGATCTTCCGGACAATCCCTGGCTGGACATCGCGGTCGGCACGATCGAGGCCGATCCGGTTACGTTCAACGTGTCCATCGACGGCGCGGGCATCTGGCGGCGGACGGTGACGCTGCCGCACCGCTGGGAGACGAGACGCCTCGATCTGGCGGACTACGCCGGCCGGACGGTGAGCGTGGCGCTGTCGCTCGACGGTCCGGACGACGGCCTGCTCGGTTTCTGGGGCACGCCGGTGGTGCGGAACGGCGGGGCGCCGCCCGCGCGGAACGAGGACCCGAGCGAGGCGCGCGCCGCCCTCGGCGACGGCGGGTCGGCGGCCCCGCAGGGGGTCATCGTCTTCCTCGGCGACACCCTGCGGCGCGACCACCTCGATGCCTACGGCTACGGGCGCGAGACCGCGCCCGTGCTGTCGCGGCTCGCATCGGAGGGCGTGCTCTTCCGCGACGCCATCTCGCAGGGGACCTGGACGAAGGTCTCGGTGCCGTCCATCCTCACGTCGCTGTACCCTGCGTCCACCGGTATCGTCGCCATTCCGGATCGGGTCCCGTCGGCCGCCACGACCCTCGCCGAGGCGTATCGCAGCGCCGGCTACGCCACCTTCCAGACGTCGTCGGTGCAGTTCACCGGCAAGCTCACCAACCTGCACCAGGGAGTCGAGATACTGCACGAGCGGGCGTCGGTCGACACCGATGATCTCGGCCACAGCAGCGCCAAGACGGCCCGCACGTTCGTCGACCGCTTCCTGACCTGGCTCGACGACCACCACGACATCCCGTTCTACGCCCTGATCCACGTCTTCGACCCGCATTCCCCGTTCGAGCCCTACCCGCCGTACGACCTGATGTGGGCGTCGCCGACGGGCAAGGAGGATCACGAGTCGCGCCTCGAGCTCGTGGACGAGACCTTCGGCGACGACAAGCGGATCGGCGACGGCAACCGCGTCGGACCGGAGCTGTTCCCGAACCGCGCGGAGCTCGAGGAGTCCGGGATCGACCCGGAGGCGTTCGTCGCCCACGAGCTGGACTGGTACGACGGCTCCATCCGCGGCATGGATGCCGAGATCGCGCGGCTGATGGAGGGCCTCGAGGAACGCGGGGTGGCCGGCGACACGCTGCTCGCCTTCATCAGCGACCACGGCGAGGAGTTCCTCGAGCACGGGTGGCACTGGCACGGGAACACGGTCTACGGCGAGATCCTCAACATCCCGCTGATGCTCCGCTGGGAGGGCGTGCTGCCGGCCGGCGTCGTGGTGGACGAGACGGTCGAGTCGATCGACCTGATGCCGACGCTGCTCGCGCTGAGCGGCATCGCCGCGCCGGACGAGGCCCAGGGGCGCAGCCTGCTCCCCCTCGTCGTGGATCCGGACGACCCGGAGGCGCTCGGCTGGGTGCGCCGGCCGGCGTTCAGCGAGCGGAAGCGCATGCCGAGCCGGGAGGAGCGCAGCAACCCCGAGGACGTCGATCAGTACTCCGTGGTCTGGGACGGCTGGAAGCTCGTGCGCAACGTCGACCCGCCGGAGGGGCGCGCCGAGTACGAGCTCTACTCGCATGAGGCCGATCCCATCAACCTGAACGACGTGTCGGCCGACCATCCCGAGATCGTCGAGGAGTTGAAGGAGCAGTTGGCGGCGCGGCTGCGGTATGCCGAGGCGCGGAAGCTGGCGTCGGACGAGGACGCCGCCGACGACCTGAGCCCGGAGGAGCTGCAGCGCCTGCGGAGGCTCGGCTACATCCGATGACAGAGCAGCGAACGGCGATCTCGGGGCGCGTCGGATACGGCGCCGGACTCGGCGCGCTCCTGGCGTTGGCTTCCCTGTCGCTCGGCCCGGCGCCGGCGGCGGCGCAGTCGGAGGGCTCCGCGGCCGGTCTGGCCCTCGACGGACGGGCGG
>JAPOWL010000534.1 GCA_026707615.1 Acidobacteriota bacterium
CGATGGAGGTGCCGGCCGGCAGCTCGTACTCCGCGGTGAAGATCGCCTTGTCCGACGGTGGGAAGAAGATGCTCGGAAGGCGCTGTAAGCCCTGGATCGCCAGCAGGAAGACGCCCATGATCGTGGCTAGGGTCAGCGCGGGACGCCGCAGGCAGTTGATGAGCAGTTCCCGATACGCCCGGTAGAAGCGTCCGGCGAAACGCTCGCCCGCTGCGACCGGCCGGACCTGCAGGAAGAGCACGCAGAGCAGCGGCGTCATCGTCAGCGCGAGCAGCCACGATGAGAGCAGAGCGATGGTGATCACCTTGAACAGCGGGGCGGTGTACTCCCCGGTGGTCGACTGCGCCAGCGAGATGGGCAGGAAAGCGGCGGCGGTGGTCAAGGACGAGATCAACAGGGGGACGCGCAGCTCGCGCGCCGAGCCCACCGCGGCCTCCACCGGGCGACGGCCGGCCGCCATCTGCACCATGATCGACTCGGCCATCACGATGGCGTTGTCCACCAGCATCCCGAGCGCGATGATCAGGGCGGCCAGCGACATCTGGTCGAGCCCGATGTCGAGAAAGGACATCACGAGTAGCGACGCGATCATCGCCATCGGCACGAGGCTCGCCACTACCAGCCCGGTGCGCGGGCCGAGAAAGAGCAGCATCACCACCAGGACGATGGCGACCGCCTGCCCCAGACTGACCATGAATTCCCGCACTTTGCGTTCGACGCTCTCCGGCTGGAAGGCAACGATGTCGAAGTCGACGCCGATGGGATAGATCGCCTGCAGGCGCTCGATCTCGCGCGTGACCCCTTCCCCGAGCGTGATCATGTTGCCGCCGTCGCGCATGGCGATCCCGAGCGCGAGCGCGGGGACGCCCGAAGCGTAGACCCTGCTTGACGGCGGGTCCGCGTAGCCGCGGGAGATCTCGGCCAGATCCTCCAGGAAGACGATCTCCGGGCGGCCGGGTAACGTCACCACGGTCCGCCGCAGGTCGGCGACCGACTCGAAGTTCCCGGTCGGCTCGAGCGCGACGCGCTCCACCCCGGTTCGAATGCTGCCGCCCGGAATGATGATGTTGGCGCTGTCGAGGATCGATCGGAGCTGCTGCGGCGAGAGTCCCAATTCGGCCAGCCGCGCGTTGTTGTAGTCGACGAAGATCCGCTCGTCCTGCGCCCCGTAGATGTCCACCTTGGCAACGTCGGGCACCCGCAGCAGCTCGTCGCGGACCTCGTCGGCCACCTGCTTCAGTTCGGCGTACGAATACCCGTCGCCGGTCAGGGTGACCACGATGCCGAAGACGTCGCCGAACTCGTCGTTCACCTGCGGTCTGATGACGCCCTCCGGCAGATCCGGCGCCACCCGCTCCACCTTGCGGCGTAGGTCGTCCCAGATCGGCCGCATGTCGTCGAACTCGTCCCGGATGTTGACCATGACGATGGACACGCCGGTCTTCGACGTCGAGGAGATGAAGTCGATCTCCGGGAGCTCCTGAATCGCCTCCTCGATCGGATCGGTGACGAGCTGCTCGATGCGCTCCGGGCTGGCGCCCGGAAAGCGCGTCAGCACCTGGGCCGCGCGGATGGTGAAACCTGGATCCTCGGCGCGCGACATCCCGCGGTACGCCGACAGCCCCCCGGCAAGCACGAGCAGCAGGGCGACGGCGGTGATCCGGTTCTTCTCGATGGCGGCACGTGTCAGGTCCATGGTCAGGGCGCCTCCGCGGCGTCCAGCCGCACCTCGTCACCGTCCTGCAGGCGATTGACGCCCGCGACGACGACCCGATCCCCGTCGGTGACGCCGTCGAGCACCTCGATACCGGCGGCGGCGAAAGCGCCGACCGTCACCGGCCGCCGGCGCACCACCGCGATGCCGTCGGCCGACGGCTCGGCCACGAAGACGAACCGGCCGCCGCGATCCTCGCCGACCGCTTGCCCCGGCAGGATGAACCGGTCCGGCGTGTCTTCGTCTCCCATGACCATGTCCACCACCGCAGCCATTCCCGATCGGATATCGGAGGCGTCGGAGTCCAGACGGACGGTAACCGGGAAGGTCGTCCCGGTGGCAGTGGCGGTGACGCCGACCTCGGTTACCACACCGTCGAACCGCGCGTCCGGGACCGCATCGAAGCTGACGGCGACGGGCATGCCCTCGCGGACTTCGCGGATCAGCGCCTCCGGTACCGCGAAGCCGACCTCGGGCGCCGAACCGGAGGCCAGCACCGCTACCGGTTGTCCCGGCGACACGTTCTCGTTCACCTCCGCCAGTACGTCGGCGATGGCGCCAGCGGTTGGTGCGGTCAGGTTCGTGTAGCCGACCTGGCGGCGGGCCAGATCCAGCCGTTGCGCCACCGATTCGACCTGCGCCGTAGCCGAATCGGCGGCCGCGGTCGCGGCGTCGAGATCGGTGCGCGCCGCGTTGTCGTTCTCGTAAAGGCTGCGCACCCGCCGAAGGTCCGCCCTGGCGTTGCCCGCTCGCGCCTCGGCTTGCCGTAACGATGCCTCGGCCTCTCGCACCTGCAACTCGTAGTCGACCGGATCCAGAACTGCCAGGGGCTGGCCAGCCCGGACTTGGTCTCCCACTTCTACCGCGAGTGTGGCGATCGTGCCGGCGACGCGGAAGCTGAGGACGGACTCGACGCCGGCGCGCGCCACGCCCGAAAAAGTGCGTATCCTCTGCCCCCCGGTCGCGCGAACGACGACGTGTCGGACCGGCCGGATGACCGGTTCGGCCGGCGGGGGCGGGTCGCTACAGGCGGTAGCCACCAACGCGGCGACGAACGCCACCGGCAGGCTCCGACCACGACGAGCGGGATTGTCCATCTGCATGATCCTCAGGGCCTCGCACGCGGCTCGTAGCCCGCGTCCCGGAAGAATGCGCGCAGGCGGTCGGTGAACGAGGCCAGGCCTGCCGGATCCATGAACAGGCCGAACCGACCGCTGGCGCGATGCGTATCCATCAGGTCGATGAGGTAGTCGTAGACGGCGGTCGCTGCGCCCTGCTCCGCTACTAGCGCCGCGTTCTGCGCATCGATCAGGTCGAGGATCGACAGAACCCCCTGCTCGTAGGCGTCGGCGATCAACTCCAGATTCCGTTGCGCCGCATCGGCGGCGTCAGCGGCCAGATCGATACCGGCGTAGGAGGCGCCCGCTAAGTGCAGCACGGTCCGGAGTCGCTGTTCGACCCGCTCGGCGACGGCACGGCGAGTGAGGCGGAGCTCGTCAAGCTCCTCTTCGGCGCGGGTCCGTTCGGCCCGGCGCGCCCCGCCGGTGAACAGCGGCAGGGAGGCCGACACGCCGACTGACCAGTTCAGCGCATTCGGCCGCGTAGTCGGAAACGGCAACTCGGCGACATCGGTCGGATCCAACCCGCCGGCGGTCTGCAACGCAGTCAGATCGCCGCCTGCGGTCACGGTCGGCGCCCAGAGCGCACGGCGGGCGGCAAGCACTGTCCGCTCCTGGGCCGCAATGGCGGCGTCGAGTTGGCGCAGTTCCGGCGACTGTGCCAGCGCCTCGGTCGTCATGAAGTCTCGGAAGATGGCGAATGCGAACGGGTTGTCGATGTAGGCATCGACCGTCGCGGTGTTCCCCAGCAGCGCGGGATCGTTGAGATCGACTTCGACCGTCTCGAAGGGTTCTTCGAGCGGGCGATGCAGCAGTCGGTTCAGCGCCATCTCCACCACGCTGCGCACCGCGCCCGCTTGAATAACCGCTCGCCGGTTGATGGCGATCTGGTTCTCCCAGCGGATCACCTCGGACGCGCGGGCGACGCCGATCCGCCGGCGCGACTGCGCCAGTTCGAGGTTCGATCGTGTGAGCGTGAGGTTGTCCCGCTCGATCCGTTCGAAGGTCCTGGCCCGCAGCACGTCCAGATAGCCGACCGTGGCCTCGTGCGCCACATCGAGCCGCAGCTCCTCGCGCGCCTGCTCGCGCGACGTTTGCACGTGGCGCTCAATGCTCGCCCGGGCCCGCGCGCCGTCCGAGTAAAGGACCTGCGCGACGCCGACCGAGCCGGCGGACGTCCAGACCGGCTGCAGGCCGAACGAGGCCTTGGCGCGGTCGCGATCTATCGTTTCGGCACCGCCGGACGCCGTTATCTGCGGTCGCAGCGCGGCCCGCGCGGCGCGCACCGCCTGCCTGCCGGCCGCGACCGACCGGTCGGCCGCCGCGAGATCGAGATTCGCCGTCACCGCCTCGCGCGCTGCGGACGCCAGACTGAGCCGCCGCCCCACGGTCGGGGGCTCGCTGTGAAGCAGCTCCGCTTCGGTTATCACACGCCAGTCCGGATGGGCGCCGATAGCTCTGGCAGTTGCCATGTTGAGCGTCAGGCGACGGTTGCGCCGGAAGTCGACCGGGAGGCCGCCGGCGTCCTCCCCGGCGAGAATCCGCTGTACGTGGAGCGCCACCCGCCGGCCGAGCCGGCGCATGTCGGTGTCGAGGTAGAGACTGGCCAGTAGGCCTCTGTCGACCTCGCTCCG
>JAPOWL010000576.1 GCA_026707615.1 Acidobacteriota bacterium
CCGGAGCGCGCTGGAGGTCACCTTCTTCCGCCGCCCGGCGTCGACCACGTCGGCCATCGCGGCCCTCGCGCTGCGCACCGGGGCCCCCATCATCCCGGTGTTCGCGCTGCCGATGCCCCGCGGCCGCTACCGCCTGGTCTACGAGCCTCCCGTCGAGCCGCCGGGGCCCGACGATCCCGACCCCGTCCGCACCTACACGCAGCGCTGCACCGACGTCCTCGAGGAGTACGTGCGGCGTTACCCGCACCTCTGGCTCTGGATGCACCGCCGCTGGCGCGCGCCGGCCGGGCCCGGGAGCGCCTCGGATCCGGAGGGGGTGCGGTAGACTGCGCCACCGATGCCCGACCCCGCGATGCGATGGTGCGGACGGCCGTGAGCCCGGGCGTTCGCGACGACGCGCACGGCCGGCGCGCGCGGCTCGTCGACCTCGTCGGCAGGTTCCCGAGCGTGCGGGCGGCGGTCATCGGAGACGTCATCGCCGACGAGTTCGTCTACGGGCGGGTGTCGCGGGTATCGCGCGAGGCGCCGGTCCTGATCCTGGCCCACGACCGGACCGCGATAGCCCCGGGGGGCGCCGGCAACGCCGCGCGCAACGTCGCGTCGCTCGGCGGCGCGGCCTGCCTCGTCGCCCTGGTCGGGCGCGGCGACGCCGACCGCCGTCTGGAGCGCGGGCTCGGGCCTCGGGTGGACGTGTCGCACGTCATCCGGCCCCGCGCCTACCGGTCGCCCGTCAAGACCCGGGTGCTGGCCGGCGGCGTGCACGGCGTCTACCGGCAGGTGGTCCGGGTCGACCGGGACGGGCCGGGCGTGGCCGACCCGGCGGTCCGCGACGCGTTCGAGCGCGCCGCCGTCGCCGCCGCCGCCGGCTGCCAGGCCGTGCTCATCTCGGACTACGGGGGCGGCGTGGTGACGCCCGCCCTGGTCTCGGCCCTGCAGGCTTCGCTCTCGCGGCGCCGGCCGCCGGCGCCCGTCCTCGTCGACTCGCGCCACGACCTGCTGGCCTACCGCGGGTGCACGGCCTGCACCCCGAACGAGTCCGAGGTGGAGCAGGCGCTGGGCACCTCGATCGGGGACGATGCGGGCCGCCTGGAGCGCGCGGGGCGGGAGGTCCTGCGTCGGACGCGCGCGAAGGGCGTCGTCGTGACGCGGGGGAGCCGGGGGATGGCGGTCTTCGCGCCGCGGCGCCCTACCGTGCACATCCCGATCTTCGGCAGCGACGAGGTGGCCGACGTGACCGGAGCCGGAGACACCGTGATCGCCGCGATGACCCTCGCTCTCGCCGCGGGAGCCTCGCTGGCCGACGCCGCCCGGCTGGCCAACTACGCCGGCGGGGTGGCGGTGACCAAGCGGGGGACGGCGGCGGTCGCGGCGAGCGAGCTGGCCGCCGCGGTACGGGCGGACCTCGACGACGGCGCGGCGCGCGCCGGTGTGGACGAGCGTGCCTGAGGACCGCGGCGTGGTCGTCACGGAGGATCGGCTGCGCGCGCTCGTCGCCGCGGACCGCGCCGCCGGCCGCACGGTGGCCCTGGCCAACGGGTGCTTCGACCTGCTGCACGTCGGCCACGTCCGCTACCTGCAGGGGGCCGCGGCGGAGGCCGACCGCCTGATCGTGGCCGTCAACGACGACGATGGCGTGGCGGCGCTCAAGGGCGCCGGCCGCCCCGTGCAGGCGGCGGCGGAGCGGGCGGAGATCGTGGCGGCGCTCGGCGTCGTCGACTACGTGGTGGTGTTCGCGACGCCCACCGTGGCGGGGTTGCTGCGGGCGCTCCGGCCGGACGTGCACTGCAAGGGGACCGACTACACCCCGGAAAGCGTGCCGGAGCGCTCGGTGGTGAAATCCTACGGCGGGCGCGTCGCCATCGTCGGCGACCCGAAGGAGCACTCCACCCGCGAGCTGGTCGACCGGATCGGCCGGCGGGAGTAAGGTCCCCGCGATGCGCCTGCTGATCGTGCGGCTCAGCGCGCTCGGCGACGTGGTCCACACGCTGCCGCTGGCGGCGGCCCTCCGGCGCGCGTTCCCCGACGGCGTGATCGACTGGGTGGTCGACGAGCGGAGCGCCGACCTGCTCTCGCTGGTGCCGGTGCTCGACCGCGTCGTCGTCCTCCGCACCCGCAGCCGCCCCGCCCTGCGCGCCCTCGCCGAATGCTGCCGCACGCTGCGGGGGCGGAGCTACGACGTGGCGCTCGACGCGCAGGGTCTCGGGAAGTCCTCGCTCGTGGCGCGCTGCAGCGGCGCCGCCCGCGTCGTCGGCTTAGAGACGCCCTTCCTGCGCGAGCGCTGGGCGCGGTGGCTGTACACCGAGCGGGCCGACCCCGGCCGGCCGACGCACGTCGTCGAGCGCAACCTGGGGCTGCTTGCGCCGCTGGGCGTGGATTCGGGAGCCTGGGCATTCCCGCTGCTGTCCCCGCCGTCCGACGCGCCGGCCCGGACCCGCGCCCGGCTCGGCCTCGGCGTCGCCGGGGGCCGCTTCGCGCTGCTCAATCCGTGCTCCGCCTGGGCGAGCAAGTGCTGGCCGGCGGAACGTTTCGGAGCCGTCGCATCCTGGTTGCGGCGCGCCCACCGGCTCCCGTCGGCCGTGCTGTGGGGACCGGGGGAGGAGGAGCGAGCGGAGGCGGTGGCCGCCGCGTCGGACGGTGCCGCGGAGGTAGCGCCGCCCACCCGCCTCCGGGACCTCGTGGCGCTGACCCGGGCCGCCGCCGTCCTGGTCTCCGGCGATACGGGTCCGCTGCACGTCGCGGCCGCGGTGGGGACGCCGGTGGTCGGGCTCTACGGCCCGAGCGATCCGGCCCGCAACGGCCCGTGGTCGCGCGACGACGTCGTCGTGTCGCGGTTCGCGGCGTGCCGCTGCCGTCCGGCGCACGACCGCGGCGCGCGGACGGCCGGCCGGATGGTGCGCACGTGCCGGAGTGCGGCGCGCTGTCTCGACGAGATCTCGGTCGACGACGTGACCGCGGCGGTCGACCGGCGCTTGCGGAGCGTGCCGGCCCATGCTTGACCTGGACGCGCAGCCGCGGCTGCGCCGGCTGTTCCGGATCGCGCGCCTGCGCGTGGCGCTCGGCTTCGCGGTGGCGGCGGCCACCATCGCGTTCGCGCGTCCTTCCTGGGCATCGCTCGCGGCCGGGGCCCTGCTCGCGGCGGGGGGCGAGGCCGTCCGGATCTGGGCCGCCGGCCACCTCGTCAAGGGACGCGAGGTGACGACGTCCGGCCCCTACCGCTTCACCGGCCACCCTCTCTACCTGGGGTCGGCGGTCATCGGCGTAGGCTGCGTCGTTGCCGCCGCGTCGCCGATCGTGGCCGCGGTCGTGCTCGCGTACCTGGGCGTCATGCTGCCGGTCGCGATACGACTCGAGGAAGCGACTCTCGCTGCCGCCTTCGGCGACTCCTACACCCGCTACCGCCGGGGCGCCGTGTCCCCCTCCGGCCGGCGGTTCAGCGTCGAGCGGGCGCGGCGGAACGGCGAGCACCTCGCCGTGGCCGGGCTGCTGGCGGGGATCGCGCTGGGCGGCCTGCGAGTCTGGTGGCTCCAGGGGTGGCCGTAGGAGTCTGCGCGGTGGGACGCCCCGGATTCCGGTAGGCCGGCTGGGCCGGAATCGGAGTCGCAGGCAACGATTCCCGCCCAGGGAGCTGCCTCGGCCGCAGGGTACACTGTAGGAACGGAACGTCCGGCGGCGTGTCTCCGTCTCTTGGTGAGGGACGTGCCCGCACGTCGCCGCGACGACCGGTAGTGCGCCGCCGAACGGCCGCTCGCCGGCTGTGATCCGACGCCGGCTCCCGCCCCGCGATCCCGAAGAGACGATCGACGCGCCGGGCAAGAGATGGAGGTACCTGCAGTGACACGGGTGTGCGACGGGAGGCCGTCGTGAGGGGGATGATCGACTGGTTCGCCCGCAACAGCGTCGCCGCCAACCTGATGATGGCGTTCATCCTGGTGAGCGGCGTGCTCGCGACGTCGAACGTCCGGGAGGAGTCGTTCCCGGAGATCGAGCTCGACCGGATCAACGTCGAGGTCCCGTACCTCGGCGCGGCCCCCGAGGAGGTCGAGCAGGCGGTGAACGTCCGCATCGAGGAGGCGATCCAGGGCATCGACGGCATCAAGCAGATCCAGTCCACCGCCTCCGAGGGGATGGGCTCCGTGATGATCGAGCTCGAGCTCGACGCCGACGCGCGCCGCGTCGTCGATGAGGTCAAGAGCAACATCGACGCCATCACCACCTTCCCCATCGAGACCGAGAAGCCCGTCATCCGCGAGATGACGATGCGGCAGCAGGTCGTCGACGTGGCGGTTTCCGGCGACGTGGATCCGTTCACGCTGAAGCGGGTCACCGAGCGCGTGCGCGACGAGCTGACGGCGATTCCCGAGATCACGCAGGTCGACATCATCAGCGCCCCGCCCTACGAGATCTCGATCGAGGTCTCCGAGGACGACCTGCGGCGGCACGGCATGACGTTCGACCAGGTGGCG
>JAPOWL010000110.1 GCA_026707615.1 Acidobacteriota bacterium
CGGCGCCGGACCCGGGCGGGAAGATGCCGCCGGGCACGCCGCGCGTGATGCACCGCTGCCACGGCGTGTGGTTCCTGTAGGAATCGGTCAGGTGGATCAGGTTGTAGTCGCGCCGCGCGCGCGCCTCGTCGCGGACCGGGATGCGCCCGCTGGGCGGGTCGACGACCATCGACCGGCGCCGCGTGTTGCGGGGCGCGCTGCCGGGCCCGTCGGCGAAGCCGCTCACCTCTCGCCGGGGCTGCGGCTCGGGGGGCGGCATCCGCGGCGGCTGGTTCGTGCCGGGAAACCACCGCGCGAGCGGGGCCAGCCGTTCGAGGTCCGCCTCGTCGGGCGCCTCGAACGGCGTCGGATCGAAGTTCGTCCAGACGCCCTGGATGTCGGGCTGCCCGTCCGCCGTCCGGGGCGGCGTCCAGGCATCTCCCGATTGGGCCCGCGCCGGCGAGGCGGCCGGAGCGAGCGCGAGCGCCGCGGCGACGGCGAGCGGTCCGGCGAAAGCTGGCAAGCGCATGGGTTCGTGTCTCCAGCGCCCATGATGGACCGGGCCGCGCCGGCGCGCAAGACCCGGGGCACGCGCCGAGGCGAGATACGATGCACGCAGGCAGGCGGGCCGGCGCGCGGGCCGCCGGGAGCCCCGGGTGGATGAAGAGCATCCTGTTCCTGTGCGTCGCCAACTCGGCGCGCAGCCAGATGGCGGAAGGTCTGGCGCGGGCCCGCTTCGGTTCGGCCGTCCCCGTCGAAAGCGCGGGGTCGCAGCCGTCGCGCGTGAATCCCCTCGCGGTCGCGGTGATGGCCGAGATCGGCATCGACATCTCGGGCCACGGGTCGACCGCCGTCGACGGCGTCGATCCGGCCCGCGTCGGCACGGTCGTCACGCTCTGCGCGGACGAGGTCTGTCCCGCGTTCCTGGGCGCTGCGCGCCGTCTGCACTGGCCCCTTCCGGACCCCGCGCGGTCCGCGGGAGGTGAGGAGGAGCGCCAGCAGCGCTTCCGGGAGGTCCGCGACGAGATTGCGCGCCGCCTGGAGACGCTGGCGGCCGCAAGCGACGACAGCCCCGGCCCGGCCGCCGTGTAAGATCGAGGAGCCGTGGCGGCGTCGATTCCGCCTGCCGTCGGGCGCGGGCGGGCGCCGTTCTGCAACCCATGTTCCTGCCACTGGGCGACGAGCCGAACCCCCGCGGCGCCCCCGTCGTCACCTACGGCCTGATCGGCGTCAACGTGGCCGTCTACTGCTTCGTGACGCTGCCCCTCAGCGCGGTCCGGCCCGACTTCGACGACCCGCGCGTGCTGGAGTACGTCCAGCTCTTCGCCCGGCACCTGTCGCGCATGTCCCTGGACGACTTCCTGCGGCAGATCTCGGCCTACGACCTGGTCGTCTTCCGCTTCGGCTACCGTCCCGCGGAGCCGGAGCTCACGGCGCTCTTCACGTCGATGTTCCTGCACGGGGGCCTGATGCACCTGGCGGGGAACATGCTTTTCCTGTGGATCTACGGCGACAACGTCGAGCACCGGCTCGGCCCCGTGCGCTTCCTCCTCGCGTACCTGGCGACGGGGCTGGCCGCCACGCTGGTGCACTCCGTCCTCGACGCGCGCTCCGTCGTGCCCGTCGTGGGCGCCTCGGGAGCCATCTCCGGCGTGCTCGGCTACTACTTCATCTGGTTCCCGCGGAATCGCGTGCGGCTGCTGGTGATGTTCCCGCTCATGCACATCTTCTACGCGCCGGCGCGGCTGGTGCTCGGGATCTACCTCATCGTCCAGAACCTGTTCCCGTTCCTCGCCAGCCGCGGCATCGAGGAGGGGGGAGGCGTCGCCTACGGCGCCCACATCGGCGGCTTCCTGGCCGGACTCGGCTCGGCGTGGTGGGCCGAGCGGCGCGGGGTGCAGGTCGGTCCGCGGGAGTATCGGCGGGCGGCGACGGCGACCCCGGCCGAATCCGTTGCCGCCGCCCGGGAGGAGATCGCGCGCCTGATGGGCGGCGGGCGCTACGACGAGGCCGCCGACGCGTACTTCCGGGTGCCGTCCGAGCTGAGCCGGCGGGCGCTGGCGGCCGACGACTCGATCACGCTGAGCAACTGGCTCGCCAACCACGGGCATCCCGGGGCGGCGCTCGTCGTCTACCAGCGACACCTGCGGGACTATCCGATGGGCCCCTACGCGGCCGAGGCCCACCTCGGCGCCGGTCTCGTGCAGCTCCACGCCCAGCAGCAACCGGCGGCCGCCTACCAGCACCTGGTGGCCGTCTTCGACTGCGATCCGCATCCGGAGACCGCGCAGCACGCGCGGGCGGCGCTGGCGGACATCGCCAGCCGGCAGAAGTTCCGCGTGGGATCCGAGCCCTGACGACGGCGGGGGACCGTCAGCGACCTGCTGCTGGTTCGAAGGTCAACGCCGGACCCGTCGAGCGGACGTGCATGCCGAGCGTACCGCGCGCCCCCTTCGGGCGGGGCGTGGGCGGCCTGCGGTCACGCCGCCAGACACGACGCGGCGCCGGCCGCCTGACCTTCGCGAGCGCGCTCGCTATCGGAGATCGCCTCGCGCGATCGGCTCGGTGAGGTAGGCGATCAGTTCCCTCCGCCACCAGGCGTCGCCCGCGCCCCCGGCCAGCGTGGTGAAGCGATAGTCGTAGAGGACGAGGCGGACGAACCTCGGGGGTTCGTCGGGGAACGGGTTGTTGTCTTCGTCGAGGAGCGAGAGCACGGCGGGCGACGGATCCAGTAGATGGCCCGCCAGTGGGAACAGCCAATGCGCCTCGGCGCGCGGGCCGAGCGCGGCGAACCACATCTGCCAGTCGAGGCGCGGCATGTGCGGTTGCACGAAGCCCGGGGCTCGATTCGGGTCGCCCGGCTTCCACCGGAAGGGGTACTCGGTCCATGTGATCCCGTCGGCGCTTCCCTCGACGACGATCTCGGGGCGCTCGACGGTCATCGACCGGAACAGGCCGTAGCCGTTCACCGAGCGGAAGGGCGCGACCCACCCGAACGCCGACGCCGACCATTCCGGCATCGGATCGGGCCGGCGGATCTCGCGCACGAAGGTGTAGGCACTCAGGGTCGCGAGGACCGCCGCCAGGACCCCGACCGCCGCGCGCCGCCCGAGCGAGTCTCCCCGCGCGGGGGCCGGCTTGGAACGATGTGCGCCCAAACCGGGTAGCACGCGCCGGAGGGTCGCATCGTCGAGCAGCGACAGGTAGAGCACCACCGTCAGCAGATTGAAGAAGCCGTAGTTGCCGGTCAGCGCGATCAGCGCCTGCAGCAGGCAGAGGAGCGCGAAGCCGGTCAGGCGGACCTGCCGGAATCGGGGCGGCAGCAGGATGACGAAGGCCGCCGCGAGCTCGATGGCGAACATCACGGCGGTCGAGAGCGTCGCGATCCACGCGGGCGCCTGGTGCGCGTACCAGCCCAGCCACGTCGGGATGGGCTGCGTCTCGTAGTGGTAGCGCAGCGCCGTCAATCCCCACCATGTCTCGTCGCCGCTCAGCAGCTTCGTGATGCCGGAGAGGAAGGTCAGCTTGAAGGCGAGCCCCCACACCAGCCAGCGCGCCGCGGCGCCGGGCTCGGAAGCCGATCCGAGAGCGAGGCGCCAGCCCGGCGGGGAGTACACGACGGCGAGCAGGCCGGCCTCGAGCAGCAGCACGTCCCACTGGAACGAGAGGAAGTCCTGGCCCGCGACCGTGAGCGAAAGGTAGCAGAGCCAGAGCCCCGCGAACGTGGCGATCGGCGCGATGCCCGCGACGGCGGCCGCCGACAGCGCGACGCCGGCCCAGCAGAGTCCCAGCAGCAGCCCGTCGCCCGGCCACAACCAGAGCAGCGTCGGCAGCCGGTAGTACGCCTCCGCCCCCTGCACCTCGTAGACGCGCTCCAGGTACGCCGCGGCGGGAAGCAGGCCCTCCGAGCCGACCAGACCGGGAAGCTGCGGCGCGAGCGACAGGAACGCAACGCCGTAGACCGCCCCGAGAAGGCGCAGGAACAGCCCCCGCGAGACTGCAAAGCGCGTCCGTTCAGAAGCAGGCATCACCCCGACCGGCGAAGGCCCAAGCGAGGTGTTTCGGCAAGGGGATTCGAGTCCGACCGAATCTCTGCCGCCCAGCCATCGCGAAGCTGGTGTTCGCAGGAGGGGGATTCGAGCCCGAACAGGGCGTCGCCCGCGTTCGCGGGAGAATCGCGGTCTGCCCATCCGTGGCAGCGAGGTGTTTCGGCAAGGGGATTCGAGTCCGAACGGGCGTCATCCCGCGTTCGCGGGAGAACCGCGGTCTGCCCATCCGTGGCAGCGCGGTGTTGGCAGCAAGGGGATTCGAGCCCGAACGGG
Organism: Acidobacteriota bacterium; assembly: GCA_026707615.1. Taxonomy (GTDB): domain Bacteria; phylum Acidobacteriota; class Vicinamibacteria; order Vicinamibacterales; family UBA8438; genus JAGWAJ01. Next base: position 4,302 of record JAPOWL010000110.1, read on the forward strand.
GCGTCAGCCCCCGTTCGTGACCGAATCCCTGCCTCCCAGCCATCGCGAAGCCGGAGGCGCAGAGATGGCTGGGAGGCAGGGATTCGAACCCCGATTCCACGGTCCAGAGCCGCGTGTCCTACCGTTGAACGACCTCCCAGCAA
>JAPOWL010000075.1 GCA_026707615.1 Acidobacteriota bacterium
GGCAGATCGGCGCCATCGTCATCAAGCTGCCGATGCCGCCCGGCTGCCTGCCGACGCTCTGGAACAACGACGCCGGCTACGAGCAGTCGTACCTGTCGCGTTACCCCGGCTGCTACCTGACCGGCGACGCCGGCTACATGGACGACGACGGCTACCTCTACATCATGAGCCGCGTCGACGACATCATCAACGTCGCCGGGCACCGCCTCTCCACCGGCGCCATGGAGGAGGCGCTCGCGTTCCATCCGGACGTGGCGGAGTGCGCCGTCGTCGGCGTGGCGGACGATCTCAAGGGCGAGGTGCCGGTGGGCTTCGTCGTGACGAAGGCGGGCGTCACGCGCGGGGCGGACGAGATCGTGCCGGAGCTCGTCGAGCGGGTGCGCGCGTCCATCGGGCCTGTCGCCGCCTTCAAGCAGGCCGCCATCGTGGCGCGGCTCCCGAAGACGCGCTCCGGTAAGATCCTGCGCGGCACCGTCAAGAAGATCGCCGACGGGCAGCCGTACGCGACGCCGGCGACCATCGACGACCCGGCCATCCTGGACGAGATGGCGGAGGCGCTCCGCGGCCTGGGCTACCCGAAGGGCGCGACGTAGCACCCGCGCCGGCAACCATCCCCCGATGGGTTCGCACGACCACGCCCCCGCCGGCGGGCCGACGGCCGAAGCCGACCGCTCCGCCATTGTCGCCGACACGCTGCGCCGCTACCTGCGGGAAACGCCGCCGACCGGCCTCGTATCCGCGTATCTCTTCGGCAGCCACGCCGCCCGGCGGGCGCACCGGCAGAGCGACATCGACGTCGGTATCTGCGTCGACCGGCGCGTGCTGGCTGCCCGCGCGGCCCGCTTCGACCTGCGCGTGCGCCTGACGAGCGACCTCATCCACGCCGTCCGCTGCAACGAGGTGGACGTGGTCGTGCTGAACGACGCCCCGCCCCTGTTCGCGCGCCACGTCCTGCGGTCCGGACTGCGCATCTGCTGCCTGGCTCCCGACCTGGATCGGGACTTTCGACGCGACGTACAGATACGGGCCGCGGACCTCGCGCCCTTCCTCGACCGGTACCGGCGCAAGACGCTGGACGCCCTCGGCGGATGACGTTCCTGGTCGAGAGACTTTCGGATCTCGGGAAGCACCTCCATCATCTCGAGGAGTTGCGCCCTCGAGTCTCCGCGATGGCTCTGCGCGGGGACCTCTCGCTTCACAACGACGTGCTCTTCTCGCTGTTCACGGTCTGCCAGCTCGTGATCGACGTCGCGAGCGAGCTCTCGGCCCGTCAGGGCCTCGCGTTCGACGACTACACCGAGGCGGTCCGAAACGTCGGCCAGATGGATCTCGTCGAGGACGACGTGCTGGGGCATCTCGAGCGTCTCCCCGGATTCCGCAACGTCGTCGTGCACGAGTACGCAACGCTCGACTTCGATCGCGTCGTCGACGCCCTGGACAATCTGGACCCCATCCGGGTGTTCCTCGAGGCCGTGCGGCGCCGCGAGCGGATGCCGGACCCGCAAGGCCGGGAGTGAGCGCTCAGGCCAGGTCGGCGACCAGGAGCTTGCCGGGCCGACTCGCGCCGTGCCGGTCAGGGCGCCAGGCGGAGCCGTCAGGCGACGAATGGTGGGCTACCGCAGGACACGGCTCAGGGGCGGGCCGGCGTAGCCGGTCATCTCCAGGTAGCCGCGCCCGGTGACGGGCGTCCCGTCGCGGGTGCCGCGCACGTCGATCGTCCCCTCCCAGTAGGTGACCCCGGTCGAGCGGCCCGTGCGCAGCTCCTGGGCGTCGACCGCCGCCTCCGCCCTGAGCTCGACGCCGAGGGACGGAACGGCGATCCGCCAGGCGACGGGATAGGACCCGCCGCTGTCGGGGGACGTCCAGCGCCGGCCGGAAACGAGCCGGTAGTCACCGACGCGGAGCCGGGTGACGCCCGCCGGCGTCACGACCGTCCCGCTGGACCACGGGTCGGCCGACCCGTCGAGGCGGCGCATCGTGTAGAGCATCAGATCGGTGCCGTCGTCGAGCTGGATCGAGAACCAGTCCCAGCCGGCCTGCGCCGGCTCCAGGAAGCTGGTCCCGAACTCGTGGTCCATCCAGCTCGCGCCGGTGACGTCGAACGAGCGGCCGCCCACCGTGAGCCGGCCCGTCGTCGGGAGACGCGTCAGCGAGTAGTAGTGCGAGGCGTTCCCCGGCTCGTCTCCCTTGCGGCTGTAGCCGCCGTCCCCGTGCAGAACCGGTGGCGCGGCTGGCTCCAGGCGGAGATCGACGGCCAGGCCGCCGTCGTCGCTGGCGGCGACGAGGCGGTGGGCGCCCTCGTCGACCGTCAGCGACCACCCGTCGTTCCAGACGTGCAGCGTCTCGGGGTCCGCCCCCGCCCAGCCCACGCCGGCCCGGTTCAGCCGCTCGGCCACATGGTGCTCCCCCCGCGCCACGTCGGTGACGGCGAGGTGCGCCATGTAGAGATCGCGGACCGCCCAGCGCGACGGGTTGACGGGGCGCCGGTCGACGCCCGCGCGGAAGAACGTCACCTGGTAGCCGTAGCGGCGCCCGCCGGCCGCCTCCAGGTTGCCGGTGTAGTACCACCACTCGATGCGGTAGTCCGGATGGGCTGCGTGGTCGCGCGGGAAGACGAGCGTGTAGCCGGGATCGGCGCTCCGCCAGGTGCCGCGCTCGGACGCGACCTCGACGGGAGACTGCGATTCGGCCGAACCGCCGGCGGCCACCCCCAGCAACGCGGCGGCCACCCCCAGCAACGCGGCGGCCAGCACCACCCGCGGCAGGCGGGATCTCCCCTGGCACGCTCCGCCGTGCGCGGCCGTTCCGTGTCCGGTCAGGTGACTATGGGACGCGATTGCGCAAGCTCGCGGTGAGGCAGCCCGACGACCGGTCAATGTCCCTTCTGGTCCAGCAGCCCTCGCTGACCGGCGATGAAGCCGTCCATCGCGCCTTCGAGCTTGGCCATGCGTTCGCGCAGGGCGGCTACGTCGCTGGACACCGTGGAGAGTCTCCGGTCAAGGCTGCTGAACAGGTAGAACATCAACACGCCGAGCGCGACGCCGACACCCATGATCGCCCAGAACTCAGGGGTCATGACTCCTCCAGCTTACCCCATCAGGTGACAGGTCGGCGGCGCGTTCATCGTGCGTCCGACAACTCGCCGCAGGCGAAGCGCGCCGCGAGCCGGGCCGGGTAGAGCCCCGCCAGGGCGGCTCCGGCCACGACCGCCACCGTCGCCTGTGCGAGGAAGCCGGCCGGCAGGTGGAACTGAATCGTCCATCCGAAGCTCTGGACATTGATTACGTAGATGAGGACTACCGACAGCGCGAGGCCGACGGCCAGACCCACCGCCTGCGCCACGACGCCGAGCGCTCCCGCCTCGATCACGATCATCCTTCGCAGGTGCCGGCTCTCGGCGCCGACGAGGCGGAGCATCGCGATCTCGCGGCGCCGCTCGAGGGCCAGTGCGAGCAGCGTCGCGGCGATCCCGAACATCGAAACCGCGACGGCGATCGCCTCCAGCGCGTAGGTGATGGCGAACGTCGCATCGAAGATGCGCAGCACGGATTCGCGAAGCGAGGCGTTGGTGTTGAAGAACAGGCGCCGCTCCGGACCGAGAGCCGTGCGCAACTCGTCCCGGACCTCCTCCGCGTCCGCGCCGGGTACCACGTAGACGCTGAGGCCGGCCGGCCGGCGCGGGCCGAAGTGGCGGGCGAACGTCGCCTCGTCCATGACCACGCCCCCGCGATCGCTGGAGTAGTCGTAGTAGACCGCCATGACGTCGAAGGACGTGGGGCCGTGCGGAGTCGGCAGGTCGATGCGGTCGCCCGGTCCGGCGCCGTGCCGGAGCGAGAAGGCCTCGGTGACGACCACGGCATCCCTGCCGACGGCGCGGCGCATGGCCTCCCTCCCGTCCGCCGGGGCCTTGAACTGCAGTCCGCCGTGCGCGGTCACGACGTCGAAGCGACCTGCCCCGATGGAAATCAGCGATCCGCCATGGCGCGCCTCGACGCTCGCGAACCCGTCGATCGCCGCCACCGCCGGGTGGGCCGCGATGACGGCCTCCGTCTCGTCCGAGATCGCCGCGCGAGCGTCCGTCGGGCCGCGACGGGACGCGGCTATGAACAGGTCCGCCTGCAACGTCTGCCCGACCCAGTAGACGACGGTCTCGCGGAAGCTCCCGACCATGATCGCGATCGCCACCATCATCGCCAGACTGGCCGCGAGCGCCGCCACCGAGATGGAGAGACGCGGGATCGCGGCGCCGAGGTTGGCATGCGCGAGCCGGCCCTCGACCCGGCCCCAGCGCGCCAGGGTCGCCCCGGCCTGCCGGTGTTCGGGATGCTGGCCGCGCTGGCCGTCGTGCTCGGTGCCGCGACGGCCATGCCGGCCGTGCTCGTCGCCTTCCGGGGCGCGGCCGGGGCGACCCTGGCGCGCTGGGGCCGGGT
>JAPOWL010000258.1:0-4157 GCA_026707615.1 Acidobacteriota bacterium
CCCGCGCCCGCCGCCGCTGGCGCTTCGGGCGTGCATCGCGCGCCCGCGGTGCCGCGGGGGCGCCGGCCGCGGGGAGCGCCTCCGCCCGCGCCCGCCGCACTGCCCGGCCCTGGGTGATGAGAATGGCGATGGTGGCCGCGATGAAGATGGTCGAGTAGGTCCCCGTGGCCACGCCGACGAGCATCGTGAACGCGAACCCCCGCAGCACCTCGCCCCCGAACAGGTAGAGGGCGAGCACGGCGAAGCCGGTCGTGCCCGACGTGATGATGGTGCGGCCGAGCGTCTGGTTGATGCTCTTGTTGACGACGCGGTCGAACTGGTCCCGCCGCATCAGCCGCAGGTTCTCGCGGACGCGGTCGAAGATGACGATCGAGTCGTTCACCGAGTAGCCGGTGATGGTCAGCATCGCGGCCACGACGTTCAGCGACAGGTCGTAGCCCAGGAACGTGAGCATCGACACCGTGACGAGGATGTCGTGCGCGACCGCCACCACCGCGCCGACCGCGAAGCTGAAGCGGAAACGGAGGCTGATGTAGATCAGGATGCCGATCATCGCGAAGACGAACGCGTTGATCCCGCGCTGCCGGAGCTCCTGCCCGATGACCGGGCCGACGAGCTCCTGGCCGATGATCTCGAACGCCCCGAGGTCGCTCTCGCGCAGGGCGCCCACGACGGTGTTGGCGCCCTCCTCCAGGCTGGTTCCCACCTCCGGCCCGGCCTGCGGCAGGCGCACCAGGATGGCGTTGTCCGCCGCGTCGCCGTATTGCTGGACGACCTTCTCCTCGATGGCGTCGAGGGCCTCCCGCACGGCGCCCTCGCCCGCCGGCTGCTCGAACTCCACGATGATCTGCGTTCCGCCCGAGAAGTCGAGCCCGAGGGGCAGCCCGCCGCGCACGACCAGCACGGCCACGCCGGCGGCGATGATCAGCGCCGAGACTCCGAAGGCGTGCAAGCGCCAGCGGAGGAAGTCGAAGTTGGGCGTCTTGAAGATAGGCATGACGAACGGCGGAGATTCCTAGATGCTCAGCGTCGCCGCCCGCCGGCGCGACAGGATCGTCTCGAACAGGGTCCGGGACACGAACACCGCCGTGAAGATGTTCGACACCAGGCCGAAGAAGAGCGTCGTGGCGAACCCCCGGATCGGCCCCGATCCGAACTGGAACAGGAACGCGGCGGCGATGAGCGACGCGACGTGCGTGTCGATGATCGTCAGCAGCACGCGGTCGAAGCCGGCCGCGACCGCCGCCGACACGCTCTTGGCGGAGCGCAGCTCCTCCTTGATGCGCTCGAAGATCAGCACGTTGGAGTCGACGCCGATGCCTATGGTCAGGATGAGCCCCGCGATGCCCGGCAGCGTCAGGACCGCGTCGATGTAGGCCATGCACCCCATCAGGATGATGAGGTTCATGCCGATGGCCACCACCGCGTTGATGCCGGCCAGCTTGTAGTAGCCGAGCATGAAGATCGCGACGAGGACCAGCCCGGCGAGCGACGCGGTGACCCCCGAGCGGATGGAGTCGGCGCCGAGCGTCGGGCCGACGGTGCGCTCCTCGAGGTAGGTCAGCGAGGCCGGCAGGGCGCCCGAGCGGAGCGTGATCTGCAGATCCTCCGCCTCCTGCATGGTCACGCCGGTGATCTGGCCCTGGTCGGTGATGCGGCCCTGCAGGATCGGCGCCGAGCGCACCTGGCCATCCAGGATGATGGCCAGCGCCCGGCCGATGTTGTTCCCGCTGATGTCGCCGAACTTGCGCGCGCCCTCCTGGTTGAGCGTGAAGCTGACCGCCGGCTGGTTGAACTCGTCCAGCGACGGACGCGCGTTCCGCAGGTCGCGCCCGGTCACGGCGGCGACGCGGCGGACCAGGTAGTAGAGGGGCTCGGCGGCGCCGCCGGGGTTGAGCAGGCTGGAGACCTGCGTGACCACCTCCATCTCGGGCGGCACGACGCCGTTGCGCGTCTCGAGCAGCGACTCCCGGCTGGGGGCGGGGCCCTCCTCGACGAGCTTGAGCTCGAGGAGCGCCGTCGAGCGGATGAGCTCCTTGGCGCGGGCCACGTCGGAGACGCCGGGGAGCTGGACCAGGATCTGATCCCCGCCCACCCCGTGGGGGGCGACGATGGGCTCGGCGACGCCGAGCTCGTTGACCCGGCGCTCGATGGTCTCGAGCGCCTGGCGGACCGCCTCCTCGCGCAGCGACTGCTCCACCGGCGCCCGCATGCGGTAGATGTAGGAGCCGCCCGGCCCCGACTCGCGGTTGTAGGAGGCCGAGAGGCGCTCGTCGGCAAGCTGGCGGAACTCGGCGTCCCGGGGTCCGGGGATGCCTTCGATGCGGATGGTCGTCGAGTCCTCGGGCAGCACCGAGGCGGTGTCGATGCCCTGCAGCGAGAGCTGCTCGCCGAGCTGCTCGGCCGCGGTCTCGGTCTCCACCTGGAGCGCGTCCTCCGTCTGCACGCGCATCACGAGGTGGACGCCGCCCTCGAGGTCGAGGCCGAGCCGGATGCGCTCCTCGGGCGGATAGACCGCCCACGCGGCCAGCACCCCGATCGCCAGGATGGCCAGGATCTTCCACTGCAGGTTCTTGCGCATGGTCCGCCCCTACTGGTTCGACTCCGACACGACCGGGTCCTTGCCCTGGAAGCCGCCGATCGCCGCGCGCGAGATCTCGATGCGCACCTTGTCGGCGACCTGGAGGTGCACGGACTTCTCGTTCACCTTCCTGATCGTCCCGTAGATGCCGCTGGTCGTCACCACGCGGTCGTCGACCTTCAGGCCGCCCTGGAACTCCTGCACGCGCTTCCGCTGCCGGCGCATGGGCAGGAGGATGATGAAGTAGAAGATGAGGAGGATGAGCGCGAACGGCAGGAACTGCACCAGCAGGGGCTGCTGGCCCGCCGGTTGCGCCATCGCGAACAGGGCCGCGGTGTCGAAAGCCTGCATCAATCGCCCGGGAGCTCGTGCCTCGGTCGGCGGGAGTACGTTCGGTGGAAGGCCTGCCGGAACACGTCGAACGAGCCGGAACGTATAGCTTCCCTCATCCGCTGCATGGTGTCAAGGTAGAAGTGCAGGTTATGCAGCGTGTTAAGGGTGGCCGCGGTCATCTCGCGGGCCACGTACAGGTGCCGCAGGTACGCGCGAGAGAAGTGCCGGCAGGTGTAGCAGCCGCAGTCGGGGTCGGGCGGCCGATCGTCCTCCGCGTGGACGGCGCCCTTGATGGAGAGCGGGCCGCGGCGGGTGAAGAGCTGGCCGTTGCGGGCGTTGCGGGTCGGGAGCACGCAGTCGAACAGGTCGACGCCGCGCGCCACGGCCTCCACGAGGTCGTCGGGCATGCCGACGCCCATGAGATAGCGCGGCCGGTCGGCGGGGAGCCGCTCCGCCGTGAGGCCCGTCGTCTCGTACAGGGCCGGCGGCGGCTCGCCGACGCTCAACCCGCCGATGGCGTAGCCGTCGAAGCCCAGCGCGACGGTCTCCCGCGCGCTCACCTCGCGCAGCCCCGGGTGCACGCCCCCCTGCACCACCCCGAACTGCGCCTGGCCGGGCGTCGTCATCGACTCGCCCCCGCCGGCGCGCCCCGCCCGCCAGGCGAGGAAGCGCTCCCGCGCGCGCCGCGCCCAGCGCAGCGTCCGCTCCATCGACGCGCGCGCCTCGTCCGGCGTGGCGGGGTACGGCGTGCACTCGTCGAACGCCATCATGAGGTCGGCGCCGAGCCGCACCTGGACGTCGGTGGCGCTCTCCGGCGTCAGCCGGACGGGGCGACCGTCGAGGTGGGAACGGAACGACACCCCGTCCTCGTCGATCGACCGCCGCGCCCCGAGGCTGAACACCTGGTAGCCGCCGCTGTCGGTCGCGAGGGGTCCGCTCCACCCCATGAAGCGGTGCAGGCCCCCGCGCCGGGCGACGAGGGCGTCGCCGGGGCGCAGCAGCAGGTGATAGGTGTTGGCGAGCAGCATCTGCGCCCCGGCGTCGCGCAGATCTCGCGGCGTCACCGCCTTCACCGACCCCTGCGTGCCGACCGGCATGAACGCCGGCGTGTCGACGGCGCCGTGGGCGGTGGTGAGGATGCCGGCGCGGGCGAGGCCGTCCGTGCGGGTGACGCGGAAGCCGAACGCGGCCGACACCGCGATATGGTACATACCTCCTGTGCAGCGCCTGCGCGTCGGCGTCC
>JAPOWL010000258.1:4167-4410 GCA_026707615.1 Acidobacteriota bacterium
TCATCTTCGGCGGCCGCTCGAGCGAGCACGAGGTCTCGGTCGCATCCGCCGCCGCCGTCCTCGCCCACCTCGATCCGGCGCGCTACGAACCGGTCCCCATCCACATCGACCGCGGCGGCGGCTGGTCGCTGCCGGAGCGCCCGCCGCTGGAATCGTCCGCGCGCGCGGTGATCGAGGGGGCGCGCCGGCCCGGGGCGGGCGCCGCCCCCGAGGCCGGCCCCGGCGCGGATGAAGCGCCCGTCG
>JAPOWL010000287.1 GCA_026707615.1 Acidobacteriota bacterium
AAGAAGATCGACGATCGGCTCATGGCGGACCTCACGACGGCGGTCGCGGAGTTCACCGAGCAGTTCACGGCAACCCGCAAGGCAGCCGCCTAGATAGAAGATGCCGTCACTCATCGACCTCCGCCGGCGCATTCGCGCCGTCAAGTCGACGCAGCAGATCACGAAGGCGAAGAAGACCGTCGCCGCGTCGCGCCTGCGCCGCGCCCAGGACCGCATCGTGGGCGCCCGGCCGTTCGCGAAGCTGATGGGGCGCGTGCTGAACGACCTCGCCGAGCGGGTCGACACCACGATGCACCCGCTCCTGGCACCGCCGATCGCTCCCGATGCCCCCGTTCTGCTCTTCGTCGTCACCGCCGACAAGGGGTTGTGCGGCAGCTTCAACGCCAACATCCTGCGGCGGTCGGCGGGCTACGTGGGCGAGGCGGGCCGGCCGGTCGTGATGGGCCTCGTGGGGCGCAAGGGCCGCGACTTCTTCGTGCGGCGCGGATTCGACGTGCGCTTCGAGCTGGTCAACATCTTCAACGACCTGCGCTACAGCCACGCCCAGGCCGTCGCGCGGGCCGCGATCGAGGAGTACACGGGCGGCGCGGTCTCACGGGTGGACGTCATCTACAACGAGTTCAAGAGCGTCATCCAGCAGCCGGTGGTGGTCGAGCAACTGCTGCCGATACCGCGCATCGACTACGCGGACGGGGACCCGGAGGCGGGAGTGACCGGCGAGTTCCTCTTCGAGCCGACGCCGGCCGAGATCTTCGGCAGCCTGCTGCCGCGGAACGTCGAGACCCAGATCTTCCGGACGCTGCTCGAGTCCGCGGCGGCGGAGCACGCGGCGCGGATGACGGCCATGGACGCCGCGACGCGGAACGCCGACGAGATGATCGGCGGGTTGACGCTCTACATGAACAAGGTGCGCCAGGCCACCATCACGCGCGAGCTGATCGAGGTGGTGTCGGGCGCGGAGGCGCTCTAGCGATGGCACAGGCAGGCGGAGACGCGAAGGGGAAGGTGGTCCAGGTCATCGGGCCGGTGGTCGACGTCGAGTTCGAGGGCGGCCACCTGCCGCCGATCTACAACGCGCTCCGCATCCAGGGCGGGGAGGGGTCGGATGCGCTCGACGTGATCGCGGAGGTCGAGCAGCACCTGGGCGAGAACCGCGTGCGCGCCGTGGCCATGAAGCCGACCGACGGCATGCAGCGCGGGATGGCGGCCATCGACACGGGCGGGCCGATCACCATGCCCGTCGGGCCGTCGACCCTCGGCCGCGTGCTGAACGTGCTCGGCGAGCCGGTGGACTTTCCGGACCGGCCGGTCGAGACGGACCAGCACTGGCCGATCCACCGTCCCGCGCCGACCCTCGAGGACCAGTCGACCGAGCTCCAGATGTTCGAGACCGGCATCAAGGTCATCGATCTGCTGGAGCCCTATCTGCGCGGCGGCAAGATCGGCCTGTTCGGGGGCGCGGGGGTCGGCAAGACGGTCATCATCCAGGAGCTGATCCACAACATCGCGCTGAAGCACGGCGGCGTCTCCGTGTTCGGCGGCGTCGGCGAGCGCACGCGCGAGGGCAACGACCTCTGGCTGGAGATGCAGGAGAGCGGGGTCGTCGACACCGAGAGCTCCGAGAAGTCGCGCGCGGCCCTGATCTACGGCCAGATGACGGAGCCGCCCGGCGCCCGGCTGCGGGTGGCCCTGAGCGCGCTGACCGTCGCCGAGTACTTCCGCGACGCCGAGGCGAAGGACGTCCTGCTGTTCATCGACAACATCTTCCGCTTCACGCAGGCGGGCTCGGAGGTGTCGGCCCTGCTCGGACGCATGCCCTCGGCGGTCGGCTACCAGCCGACGCTGCTCACCGAGATGGGCGAGCTCCAGGAGCGGATCACGTCGACCAAGAAGGGGTCGATCACGTCCGTGCAGGCCATCTACGTCCCCGCGGACGACTACACCGACCCCGCGCCGGCGACGACGTTCGCCCATCTCGACGCCACGACCAACCTCTCGCGGGCGATCGTCGAGATTGGCATCTATCCGGCCGTCGATCCGCTCGCGTCGTCGTCGCGCATCCTCGATCCGCGGGTCATCGGCGAGGAGCACTACGCGGTCGCGCGCGACGTGAAGCAGGTGCTGCAGCGCTACAAGGACCTGCAGGACATCATCGCGATCCTCGGGATCGACGAGCTCTCCGACGACGACAAGCTGACCGTCTCCCGGGCGCGCAAGATCCAGAAGTTCCTCTCGCAGCCGTTCTTCGTGGCCGAGCAGTTCACGGGGAAGGAGGGGAAGTACGTGCCCATCGCCGACACGGTGCGCGGCTTCCGGGAGATCGTCGAGGGCAAGCACGATCACCTGCCCGAACAGGCGTTCTTCATGGTCGGGGGCATCGAGGAGGCGGTCGCCAACGCGGAGGCGGCCGAGGCCGCGGCGTAGGCCGGGGAACCGGGCACCATGGCGCTCCCCTCGCATCTCTCGCTCGAGATCGTCACCCCCGACCGGTCGGTGGCCTACGAGACCGTCGACGAGGTCGAGCTGCCCGGAGCAGAGGGCTATCTCGGGGTGCTCCCGGGCCACACCCCGCTCCTGGTCGCCCTGCAGGTCGGCGCCGTGCGCTTCCGCAAGGGGGACGAGGAGACCTTCCTGTCGGTCGCGTTCGGCTTCGCCGAGATCGCTCCGGATCGCGTGCGGATCCTCGCCGACGTCGCCGAGCGCGCCGAGGAAATCGACATCCGGCGCGCGGAGGCCGCGGTGGAACGGGCGCGCGAGCGCCTGGCGCAGGCCGTCGAGGTCGACTTCGAGCGGGCGCGCATCGCCCTGCTGAAGTCGATGGCGCGCCTGCAGGTCGCCTCCCGGGCGCGCGTGCGCGGCTCCGCCGGCCTGTGATGCCGCGCCGTCGGGCGAGTTGCCCGTGCGACGCTCGCGGGCCCGCCGCGGCCGGTTCCGCGTGACCGGGTGGTAAGGTGGCGAGATGCGCCTCGCCTGCGCCGCGCGCACCGATCCCGGCCGCCGGCGCGCGACCAATGAGGACTGCTACTGCGCGCGTCCCGATCTCGGACTGTTCGTCGTGGCGGACGGGATGGGCGGGCACGTAGCGGGAGAGGTGGCCGCGCGGATCGCGGTCGACGAGGTCGAGCGCTTCATCGAGGCGACCGCCGGGGGCGCACCGCCCGGCGACTGGCCGGCCCCGCTCGACGCGGCGGCAGGCACGGACGGCAATCGACTCACGGCCGGGCTGCTCGTTGCGAACCGGAGCATCGCGGATCGCGTGGGGCGGGCCGAGGAGCTCCGAGGGATGGCGACGACGGCCGTGGCGGTCATCGTCGGGGAGCGGGGCGCGACCCTCGCGCACGTCGGTGACAGCCGCGCCTACCTGCGCGGGTCCGGCGGCCTCGAGCGCCTCACGCGGGACCATTCGTGGGTGGAGGAGCAGGTCGAGACCGGTCTGCTGACCCCCGCCGCCGCCCGCGAGCACCCCTGGCGCAACGTCGTGACCCGTGCGCTGTCGGGCGTGGACCCCGTGCAGCCCGACGTGCGCGACGTCCCGCTGGCCTCGGGGGACCGGCTGCTGCTCTGCTCGGACGGACTCTCGTCCGTCCTCTCCGACGCGGAGATGGAAGCGCTGCTGTCCGGAGCCGCAACCCCCGAACGGGCGTGCGAGGATCTCGTTCGGGGCGCCAACGACGGCGGCGGCCCCGACAACATCACCGTCATCGTGATCGACGTCGATGTGGGATAACCTGGCGCGGCTCCTGCGGCACCGCGGGCTGGTGCAGGCGCTCGTGGTCCGGGACCTCAAGGCCCGCTACCGCGGCTCCGTGCTCGGCTTCTTCTGGTCCTTCGCGAATCCGCTGCTCCTGCTGCTGGTCTACACGTTCGTCTTCTCCGTCGTGCTCGACGGATTCCGGCCGGTGGACATCGAGCCGTATGCGCTGTTCCTGTTCTGCGGGCTGCTGCCCTGGACGTGGTTCTCGTCCGGTCTGACCGAGGCCGGCAACTCGCTGGTCGTCAACGGCAACCTGATCAAGAAGGTGCTGTTCCCGGCCGAGGTGCTGCCCGTCGTCGCCGTGGTCGCGAACATGGTCCACTTCCTGCTCGCGCTGCCCATCCTGGTCGCGGCGCTCATCCTCCTCGCGCCCGCGGCGCCGCGGCCCGCGGAGCTCGTCTGGTTCCCGGTGGTCGTCGCCGTGCAGTTGCTGCTCACGCTGGGACTGGGCTTCTTCCTCGCCGCGCTGACGGTGCACTTCCGTGACATCAAGGACCTGCTGGCGAACGTGCTCACGCTCTGGTTCTTCGCGACGCCCATCATCTACCCGATGTCGGCGGTGGCGGGGCGCGGTCCCGAGATCGCCGGGCTGGGCCCCCTCGGGAAGGTCCTGATGGACCTCAACCCCTTCGCGCACCTGGC
>JAPOWL010000635.1 GCA_026707615.1 Acidobacteriota bacterium
CACGGGCTCGGGCTTGCGGACGGAAGCGCCGGGCTCGCGTGGCGCGCCGTCCGGCTCGCGGCGCTCGAGTTCGGAGTCGCCGGAGCCGTCATGCTGCCCGCCGCGATCTGCCTGGGCGTGGTGTTTCCGCTGGCCCTCGGGCTCACGGTCACCGACCGCCGGCGCATCGGGCGGGCGGTCGGCGCGCTCTCGGCGGCCAGTACGGCGGGGACCATCGCCGGCGCGGCGGGCGCCGGCATCGTGCTGTTGCCCACCGCCGGGCTGCAGGGCAGCCTGCTTGCGGCGGTCGGCGCCGGGCTGCTGCTGGCCGCCGTCGTCCGCGGCCGCGGCGCCCGCCGGGCGACAGGGCGGCGCTGGTTCGCGATGGCCGGAATCGCGGCCCTCGCGGCGGTTCTGGTCGCCGCGCGGCCGCCCTGGGAGCCGCTGGTCATGAACAGCGGGGTCTACCAGTACGCCCCCGAGCTGGGAGCCGCGGCCCGCACCCGCGACGGATTCCGCGCGGCGCAGAACGACGACACGGAGGTGCTCTTCTACGAGGAGGGGCTGACGGCGAACGTTCTGGTCGCGCGCCAGCGATCGACGGACAACGTCTGGCTTTCGATCGACGGCAAGATCGACGCCTCGTCGCGCTCCGATCTGGCGACACAGCTCCTGCTGGGGCACCTGCCGATGGTGTGGCGGGGCGCCGGCCCGGACGCGGCGAGCGCGGCGGTCATCGGCTACGCCAGCGGCATCACGACCGGCGCCGTCACGCGCTACCGGCCGTCGCGGGTCGCCGCGGTCGAGATCGAGCCGGCCGTCATCCGGGCCTCCGCTCTCTTCGACGACGTCAACCACCGACCGTTGCGCAACCCCGCCGTGCGTCTCGTGGAGACCGACGGCCGCGCCTTCCTCGCCGCCGGGGGAGATCCCTACGACGTGATCGTGTCGGAACCGTCCAATCCGTGGATGACGATCGCCGCCAACCTGTTCACGCGGGAGTTCTTCGAGGCCGGTCGCGGGCGCCTGGCGCCGGGCGGCGTGTTCAGCCAGTGGATTCAGCTCTACGGCATGCGGCCGGAGGACCTGCGGTCGCTGGTCGCGACCTTCACGGCCGTGTTCCCTCGGGTGGCGATGTTCTGGGGCCTCCCCGGCCGCGACCTCGTCCTGCTTGGTTCGGACACCGCGCTCGACGTCGACGTGGGCCGGCTGGAAGCCGCGCTCTCGCGAGCGCCCGTGGCGGCGGACCTGGCGCGCATCGACGTCCGTCGGGTCGAAGACCTGCTGGCGTTCTACCTGACCGACGACGCCGGAGCGCGGAGGTTCGCGGCCGGGGCACCGCTCAACACGGACGACAACGGGCGCATCGAGTTTCGGGCCCCCCTCAGTCTTCACGCCGACACGCGGTCGGCGAACGTCGCTGCTCTGGCACCGTTCGCCGTCGACCCGCTCGCCGGCGCCGCGAATCTGGAGCCCGATGCGGAGCGGCGGGCGGGCCGCTACGTCGCACTGGGGCGTGCCTTCTACCGGCGGGAGATGTTCGGGCGGGCGGTGGCGGCCCTCCGCGAGGCGGAGGCGCTCCGGCCGACGGAGACCGGGGCGTTGCGCCTCGAGAGCTACGAGCGCGTGCTGCGGGAGGCGGGGCCGCTCCGGTAGTCGGCGACACGCGACGGACAACTCCGGGAGGCCGAGAGGTGATGAGCGGGGCTGACTCGCGGGTGCAGTCCGGCCCTCCGCTTCGCCAAGCCGGCGTCGCCGTCAGCGGTCCAACGCGCGGTCGCGGAACAGCCGCAGCTCGAGCCCCGGTCGCGCGACCCGCATCGTGACCCGCTGCCCGGGCGGATCGGGTCGGTCGTAGGTCACCAGGTAGCGCGTCGACATCGCGTCGTAGTTCGCCCCCATGTCGTTCGCGAGCCTGGTCATCGCGGCAACCATGCCGGTCCCTGCGACGACGGCGACGTACCGTCCCCCGGACGCCGCCGTCAGGTTGAGGGCGATGGTGGTGAGCGCGCCGGACGTTCCGCGCCCGCGGGTATGCCGGCCCGCCAGGTTCAGTCGGCCGCGTTCGGCCCAGCCTTCGGCCTCGCCGCGAGATCCGGGACCCAATTCCCCCGCTCTGAATGGCAGTTCCGGCCGCGCGCGCCGCGTATTGGTCCACTGCACGACGTGTACGATCGCGCCCTGCGCTCGGACGGAATCGATCAAGCTCCGATACCGCCGCTCGCTCAGGAACGCCCGGGCCTCCCCGGAGTCGGCGATCAGGGCGACAAAGACCGGCCACACTTCGTCCTCGTCGTAGCGGTGCTCCAGAGTCTCCCGGATCGAGTCGACGAAGCGGATCCCGCGCGTGTGGCGGGTGAAGAGTCCCCGCGCCTGCTCGACGAGCTCCGTGCGGTCCGTCGTGAAGTCGATGACCTGGCGCGTTCCGCCGCCGATCGTGAGCAGGCTGACCGCATGCCGGGGCGGGAGATTCTCGATGAATCCCGCGACCGCGCCGCGCAAGAGATGGACGGCCCGGCCCAGGCGCATGCCCTCGCCGTTGTCGACGAGCAGCGCGACACGCATGGGGTCCGTGCCGATGCGCGCCGACACCACCCGGCCCGGCACGCCGTCCTCGGCCACCTGGAACTCCTCGAGCGCGAGATCGGTCACCGGCTGCCCCTGCCGGTCCACGACCTGCACGTAGGCCACGCGCTGCTCCTGAGCGGCCCCAGGGCCGGCGACGAGGGCACAGGCCATCGCCGTGGCCCCGAGCATCCACACTCGCACGCTCCGAAGTCCGTACGTCACGGCTTCACTCCGGCTCCGGTCTCACTCTGGCCCGTGTCGTGGGGCGCTCGGCCCTCTTTCTCGGTGGGTTGGACCCACCGGGCGCTGCCACGGCGTCTCGTTCGGCGCTCAGGCCGGCCGATCGACGACTTCGAACAGCGACTCGACCTCGACGGGGACCCCGCCGGGGAGCGAGCCGGCGCCGTACGCTACGCGCGCGTGGCGTCCCGCGTCGCCGAACGCCTCGACCATCAGGTCGGAGAAGCCGTTGACGACTGCGGGCTGCTCGACGAAGTCGGGGACGGCGTTGACCAGCCCCAGGACGCGGACGACCCGCACGACTCGGTCGAGGTCGCCGAGATCGTCCTTCACCACCGCGAGCGCCTGCAGGGCGCACGTACGCGCGGCCTGGTAGGCGGCGTCGATGTCCATCGTGTCGCCGACCCTGCCGGCCACAAGTCGCCCCTGCTCGTCGCGCGGCACCTGTCCCGCCAGGAACAACAGGTTGCCGCTGCGCACGGCGGGGACGTAGTTGGCGACGGGGCGGGAGACAGGGGGCAGAACGAGGCCCAGCGCGGCCAAGCGTTCCTCGACGGTAGACATGAAGGGCTCCTCGGATCTGCAGTCCGGGTTGAGGGAGATGTCAACGGGTGTGGAGCTCTTCGCGAGTCCAGGCGCGAGCACCGATACGGACCGCCGACCGTTCACTCAACTCACGAATCCTCCGCCTGGCGGCGAGGATCCTCTCGCGGTTCGCGACCCCCGTCAGAACCTCGCTCACGAGGGCGTCCACTGTCGTCCCGCGTTCAGCGGCGTAGATCCCTGCGGCGCGGATGACCCCTTCGTCGACCCGGATCGTGATTCTCTCCACTCGCCACAGCATACGTGGATCGTGGAGTCACGGGCACGTGGGCGTCGATCTCGGGTCACTCCCAGCGGAACACGCGGGAGGCGACGGCGGTGGCCAGGGCGAAGACGATGCCGAGCGCGGCGACGTCTCCGGCGTGCGCCCACCAGGTCCCGCCGGTCCAGATGCCGCGGAGTAGCGAAAACCGCGTACGTCAGCGGGAGCAGGCGCGCCAGCGACTCCAGCGCCGGCGGGAGTGCATCGAGCGGTGCGAAGAGTCCGGACAGCGGGATCATCGGGTAGAGGATCAGCGCCCCGCGCGGCTGGGCGAACCGCGCGGTCGGGACGATGACGAAGCCGATCGAGAGCAGGCTCCAGGTGGCGAGGACGAGGGCGAGGGTGAAGGAGACGAGCGGTGCGTCGACGTCCACCGGAATAGAAGCGGCGGCCCGCTAGTGTCTCGACGCTGCCCGCGGCGATCCGCCCCACGACGACGAAGAGCAGCACGGGGACGGCCACCGACCCGACGACGCCCAGCGGTTCGCGCACGAAGATCTTCGTCTCGAGCCAGGTGAGGTGCGCCAGGTGGCGGAGCAGGGTCGGCACGGCCGTGTGTTAAGCCCGGATCGAGTGCCCGGTCAGCGTCAGGATGTCGTCGCCGACAGCTCCCGCGACCGTGCGGTCCAGGGCGTCGAGGAGGGCCCCGTTCGGCATGTTGCCGAGGTTTTCGAACCAGCTCGATCCGACGCCGCAGAAGAGGGCGTCGCCGGTCGCGGG
>JAPOWL010000394.1 GCA_026707615.1 Acidobacteriota bacterium
ACAGGCGGCGGCGGCTCGGCGTGTCGCCCGAGCCCGTGACGCCGTACGGCCCCTCGACGAATACCCGGTGGACCTGCGGCAGTCCGGACACGCTCCCGTAGCTGACGTTGCTCGCGATGTACGGCTTCCGCAACTGCGGGCGGGAGCCCGGCCGGAACTCGATGCCCCCGGTCTCGCGTTGCGCGTGACTCCGCTTGGGGAAGGTGACGGTGATCTCGTGCGGACCGGCCGTCACCGGAACCCGCACGACCAGGTGCGAATCGAGATCGTGGCCCCGGACGTCCTGGCCGAAGTAGCGGCCGATGCCCCCGGCCTCGAGGCGCTCCACGAGCACGCCGTCCAGGCGGATGTCCACCGGCTGGACGAGCGCCAGCCCGCGCACCGTACCCCAGGTGGTTCGAGCGAGCCGGACCCGAATGTCGTACTCGCCGTCGACCGGGAACGTGTGGCGGATCACGGTGCCGCCGCGCGTCCCGAACGGCAGTCCGTCGACGTGGTAGTCCTGCGAGAGGTCGGGGGCCACGCTGTAGGTGGCGGCGGTGGGCGCGATCGAGCCGTCTCCGACCGCGGCCCGACTGACCCGCAGGGCGGCCGACAGATAGCGTTCCAGCATGTACGGCGAGACGTTGAGGACCTCGGCGATGTTGTCGAACCCGTAGCTCGAATCGTCGGGCGGCAGCAGCGACGCGACGTCGATCTCGAGGGCCAGCAGGTCGCGGATCGCGTTGCCGTACTCCGTCCGGTTCAGGCGGTGCAGGGTGCGGCGCCCCGGATCGGGATCGGCCGCGGCCGCGCGGTCGATGGCGCCTTCCAGGGTGGCGACGACCCGGTCGACGGTGGCCGGATCCGGCCGCCGCCGGCCCGCGGGCGGCATCAGCCCCCCGCGCAGCTTGCGGATGGCCTTCTCCCACACCTCCGCGCCCGCGGCGATGCGATGCGTGTCCGCCCGGTCGAGCAGAAGGTCGGCGGTTCGGAGCCGCTCGTTGTGGCAGGTGACGCAGTACGCGTCGAGCACCTCGCGGAGCTCGTCGCCGGACATCGGCGGCGCGTCATCCTGCGCCCCGACCTGCGCCCCGACGCTCCCGCTCGCGCCGGCGGCGGACAGCACCCACGCCGCCGCGACCGTGCAAGCCCAGCGCTTCATGCGGCCCCCGATCTCGTGGAGGATCCCCCGGTACCGGAACGGTCGCCGCGCACCCTGAAGGGCACCTCGGTCCGGTCGCGATCGCTCGACGACAGCCCTCGACCTGTCCCCGGGGGACAGGCTCTTCCCCACCGTTCGTCGCCGCGACCGCAAGGTCGCGCTACGGCCTCCGCCTGGTGCCCAACCCTCCGGGAGCCCGCACCGTTCCACGGCGCGGACTCCTATCCGTCGGTCATCAGCGAGAGCGGCTCGAGATCGACGCGGCCGTTGCTGTCGCCGAAGGACTCGGCGGGAACGCCGGCCTTGTCCAGGAGCCCCAGCAGCAGGTTGGCCATCGGCGTCAGCTCGGCGAACTTGATGTGGCGGCCGCCCCGGAGCTGCCCCGCGCCGCCCCCCACGAGGACCAGCGGCAGGTTCTTGTGGTCGTGGAGGTTGCCGTTGCTCATGCCGCTGCCGTGCAGCACCATCGAGTGATCCAGGAGGCTCCCCTCGCCGTCCGGCGTCGCGGCCAGCTTGTCGACGAAGTAGGCCAGCAGCTCGATGTGGTAGGTGTTGATCTTCGCGATCGAGGCCATCTTCTCCGGGTCGTCCTGGTGGTGGGAGACCGCGTGGTGGCCTTCGTTGACCCCGATCCACGGGAAGGTGCGGGCGCTCTGCTCGCGCCCGAGCTGCAGGCTGAAGACGCGCGTGATGTCGGCCTGGTAGGTCAGCAGCAGCAGGTCGAAGAGCAGCCGGGCGTGCTCGTCGTAGGTTTCCGGAATCCCGACCGGCCGGTCGGGAAGCGTGAACGTCGACTCGCCCGCCTGCGCCTCGGCGCGCTGGATGCGCCGCTCGACCTCGCGGACGGAATCGACGTACTGGTCGACGCGGGCCCGGTCGCCGGCGCCGAGGGAGCGGACCAGCCGCGACATGTCGTCGCTCACCGAGTCGAGGATGCTCCGGTCGCGCCGCATCGCCTCGCGTCGCTCGTCGACCGTCCCGCCGTCGCCGAACAGCCGCTCGAACACCGCGCGGGGGTTGTTCTCCATCGGCAGCGGCGTCGTGGGCGACGACCAGGACAGCGTGTTGACGTAGACGCAGTTGTAGCCGTTGTCGCAGTTCCCGACGAGGAAGCTGTTCTCGAGGGTGAGCTCGAGCGACGGCAGCCGGTTGTCGCGGCAGAGCTTCTCGGCCGCGATCTGGTCGACGGTGGTGGCCAGCCGGACGTCGGCGCCCTCCGTCATCTTGGGGCGCGCCGCGCTCAGCCAGCTCGCGTTGGAGCGCGTGTGCTCGGCGTTCCCGTCGGTGCCGTTCCCCTGCGCGTTGCGGTGCTCCATGTTGGTGAGGACCAGCGTCTGGTCCTTCACCGGCGCGAGCCGCTGCAGGATGGGCGAGAGCTCCAGCGGGCCGCCCCCGCCCGGCGGCGTCCAGCGGTTGGCGCTCCCGTCCGCCCACGAGACCGACCCGTGCGGGAAGTAGATGAAGCCGAGCCGGCGGACCGGATTCGCGGCGGTCCGGGCCGCGGCCGAAAGCGCCGGCACCATCGCATCGAGCAGCGGCAGGGCCAGGGTGGCCCCCACGCCCCTGAGGAACGTCCGACGCGCCAGGTGCTTCTTGGTGATGATCATGGGTTCGGTCTCTCGTCTCTCGTCTGTCTTCAGGGGGGCTTCAGCGGGAAGCCACGACCGCCGGCGGCGCGTCTTCGCCGGCCGCCGGCCGCCGCATCTGGAACGGCGTGCTGTTCACGACGCCGAGAACGATGGACGAGAAGCGATAGTCCTGGCCGGCCGCCTCGCGCTCGATGGCGCGCACGGCGGGCGCATCGTAGTGCTCGAGGGCCCGGCCGAGGCCGTAGGTGAGGAGCTTCTCCGCCAGCGTCCGCACGAACTGGTCCGCACGGCTCACGAGGGCCTGCCGCAGCCCCGCGACCCCGTCGAACGTCGTCCCGTCCGGCAGCGACCCCGAGGCGTCGATGGGCGCGAAGCCGTCGGTCAGGGTGCGCCAGCGCCCGATGGCGTCGAAGTTCTCCAGGGAAAGCCCCACCGGGTCCATCAGCGCGTGGCAGGCCGCGCAGACCGGGTTGCGCCGGTGCTCGATCATCCGCTCGCGCATGGAGAGCACGGCGTCGGACTTCTCCTCGCTGAGCGGCGGCACGTTCGGCGGCGGCGGGGGCGGCGGCGTGCCCAGCAGGTTCTCCAGCACCCACTTGCCCCGGACCACCGGCGACGTGCGCGTGGCGTAGCCGGTCACGGCGAGGATGCTCCCCTGGCCGAGCAGGCCCCCGCGGGGGCTGTCGGGCGGCAACGCGACCCGCCGGAAGTGGCTGCCGTAGATGCCCGGCATGCCGTAGTGCTTCGCCAGCCGCTCGTTCACGAACGTGTAGTCCGCGGTCAGCAGATCGAGCGCGCTGCGGTCCTCGCGGACGATGCTCTCGAAGAAGAGCTCCGTCTCCCGTCGCAGGGCCCGCCGCAGGGTCTCGTCGAAGTCCGGGAAGACGATGAAGTCGGGCGAGACCGCGGTCAGGTTGCGCAGGTAGAGCCACTGCGCGGCGAAGTTCGTGACCAGCGACTCCGCGCGCGGATCGGCGAGCATCCGCCGCACCTGGGACTCGAGCACCGCCGGGTCGCGCAGCGTGCCCGCCGCGGCCGCGTCGATGAGCGCGTCGTCGGGCAGGCTGCTCCACAGGAAGAAGGCGAGGCGCGAGGCGAGCTCCAGGTCGCTCACCAGGTAGGGGCGGCCGGTCTCGACACCCTCGGGGTCGCGCTCGACGCGGAGCAGGAACTCGGGGCTGATCAGCAGGCGCTGCAGCGCCATCTCGATGCCCGCGTCGAAATCGGCTCCGGAGCGTCCCTCCTCGAAGAAGCGGAGGAGCACCGCGACATCGGCATCCGTCACCGGCCGCCGATACGCGCGGCGCGCAAGGGTCGAGAGGATCTCGGCGGCGCAGGCAGCCTCCGCGTCCGGCGCCGCCCCGGCGGGCCGGCAGGTGAAGATGCGCCGCCGGCTCGGCGTGTCGCCGGGACCGGTGGCGTCGAACGGCCCCGTGATCGTGACCGAGTAGACGTTGGGCTGCGTCCGCTGATCGCCGCCGACCGTGATGTGCACCTTGAGGAACGGCTGCCGGTGCCGCTCCACCAGCCCGGGGTCGCGGTCCACGAAGGCGGCGCCGACGACGTGCGGGCCCGCCGTCACCGGGATGCGAACCGCGAGATCGGCATCCGCCGGCCGGTCTACCGTCTGGTACTCG
>JAPOWL010000304.1 GCA_026707615.1 Acidobacteriota bacterium
GAATCCGCTCGCGAGGAGTTTCCAACGCGAGACCCCGACGCGCCCGGAGGGCGCGCGTCTATCGCCAGGAGTTTCGCAACGCGAAACTCCCGACGCGCCCGAAGGGCGCGCGTCTACTGGATGCTGTACCAAATGGGATAGCGCCGCCGGACCCGTCGCAGGCTCCGGGTCCAGGAAAGCTCGCGAGGAGTTTCGCAACGCGAAAACTCCCGGCGCGCCGGGAGGGCGCGGCGCATATACTGTGAAGCTGACCGCATGGGCCGCCCCCCAACGCGCCCGAGGGGCGCGCGGCCGTCAGGGAGGTCGACATGGCACTGCTCCGCCGCGCCGTTCTCGTCGTCGTCGCCGCGACGATCCTCGCGCCGCTCGTCGCGGGCGTCGCCGCCGCCCAGACCGGCTACGTCAACGGCATCGTCCGGGACCGGTCGGGAGACGGCATCGAGGACGCGCTGGTGGTCGCCTTCAGCGCTCCGTGGCAGCGCCGGGAGGAGACGACCACCAACGGCGCGGGGCGCTTCTCGTTCGTCGGCCTCCAGGCCGGCCAATGGCTCTTCCTCGCCCAGCGGGCCGGATACAGCCCCGTCCAGGCCTTCGCCCCGGTGCGCGCCTCCGGACTCGGCCCGCGGGTCGTGCTGGTGATGGAAATCGATCCGCTGAGCGCGCCCACGCCGTCCTCGGGCCGGCTTGCCAACGTGCACGCGGACGACCTGCACACGCTGATCGACGCCGCCGACGCGCTGTTCGACCTCGGGAACTACGACCGGGCCATCGACGCCTACGAAGCGGTGCTCGAGCGCGCCCCGCCGCTCACGAGCCTCAACCTGCAGATCGGCCACGCGTACCGCGAGAAAGAGGAACCGGAACGCGCCCTCGAGGCGTATCGCTCGGTCCCGTCCGACACGCCGGCCGGCGCCGAGGCGACGGCGGCCATCGAGGAGCTGCTGGCCGCCGGCGGCTCCCGGTAGCGTTCCGGTCGGGAAGGCGGCGCACGTGGGATATACTGCGGATTGCTTCCAGCTCATTCCGAGGAGTTCTGCCATGAGGTTTGGTCCCATCGGCGTCGTTCGGGTACTCGTCAGCGCGACCTTGGTGGTCGGTCTGGCGGCAGGCGTGGCCTTCGGCCAGCAGCAGGGACGGATCGCCGGGTTCGTCGAGGACGATGACGGCAACCCGATGGAGGGCGTGTCGATCCACGCGGCGACGCCGGGATGGCCGCGGACGTTCGAGGACGTGACCCGCGCCGACGGCAGCTTCGCGTTCATCGGCCTGACCAGCGACGAGTGGACCTTCACCGCCGTCTGCGAGGACGCCTGCGTCGACAGTCACACCGACAAGATCGACGATACCGCCATCGGATACGAGCAGGCCGTCACGCCGTGGCGCATCACGCAGGGGCGGAATCCTCCCATCCGGATGACGATGATCAGCATCCGGCACCCCTTCGAGATCGCCCTCGGCGAGACGGCGCTCGAGGGGCTCGACCCGCAGGCGCTCGAGGCCGAGATGAACCGGGCCGACGAGGCGTTCGCAGACGGCCGCTTCGACGAGGCGATCGCGGGCTACGAGTCGCTGCTCGGGCAGTTGCCGACGTTCCACATGCTGCACGTCCAGATCGGCGAGACCCTGGTGCGGAAGGGCGAGTATCAGGCCGCGATCGACGCCTTCGAGCGCGCCCTGGCGGAGGACTCCGAGAACCAGGAGGCCCAGGCCGGCATCGCCCGCGCGAAGCTCTCGATGGGCGACTTCGACGGGGCCTCGGCGGAGCTCGAGGCCGCGGCCGGGAGCCTCAACGCGACCAAGGAGGACCTCTACAACCTCGGCGAGCTCGAGTTCGCGAAGGGCGCCGTCGACGTCGCGGCCGGCTGGTACGAGAGGGCGGCCGCCATCGACCCCAACTGGGAGAAGCCGCTCTTCAAGCTGGCCCTGGTCGCCCTCAACAAGGGCGACATCCCGGGCGCCAAGGAGTACTTCCAGCGGGTGGTCGACGTCGGGCCCAACTCCCCGGAGGGAGCGCAGGCCCAGGCGACCCTGAACGCGCTGCCGTAGCGGTTCACCGCTCCGCCCGACACCCGGCGGCCGGCGCACCCCCGTTCCGGGGCCCGCCGGCCGCTCCCGTGCGGCCCGCCGCCGCGGGCGGGACGCCTGCTCGACGCGGCTCTCCACGGATGCCCCCCGCCGCCTGCACCGGCCGGGGGCGGGGGCACCCACGGCCTTCGGGCCCCGGCCGACCGCCCCACCCCGCGGCCGACTCGCCGGCCCGTCCCGCATCGCCATGAAGCAGATTCGATCCCTCGCGGTGCTCGGGGCCGGCCGGATGGGCGCCCAGATCGCCGCCCACGGGGTGAACGCCGGGCTCGACGTCGTGCTCCTCGACCTCGATCGGGAGACCGCGAAGGCGGGTCTCGAGAGCGCCCGGACCCTCTCCCCCGACCCGTTCTTCACCCGGGACGGCGCGACCCGCATCGCCGCCGGCGGCTTCGACGCCGACCTCGACCGCGTCGCCGGCTGCGACTGGATCGTCGAGGCGATCGTCGAGGATCTCGAGCCCAAGCGGCAGCTCCTCGCCCGGGTGGACGACCTTCGGCGCGCGGACGCCGTCGTCAGCTCGAATACGTCGGGCCTGCCGATCGCGAGCATCGCCGCCGGGCGCTCGGACGGGTTCCGGCGCCATTCGCTCGGCACCCACTTCTTCAATCCGCCGCGCTACCTGCCGCTCCTCGAGGTGATACCCACCGCGGATACGGACCCCTCCGTGGTCGACGCGATCGCGGCCTTCGCCGATCGCCGCCTCGGCAAGGGGGTGGTGATCGCGCGCGACAGCCCCGGCTTCATCGCCAATCGAATCGCCACCTACGCCGTGCTGCGCATCCTCCGCCTGCTGTCGGACGGCGCCTACGGCGTGGAGGAGGTCGACGCCCTGACCGGCCCGGCCATCGGCCGGCCGTCGTCGGCGACGTGCCGCACGCTCGACATCGCGGGGCTGGACATCCTGGGCCGCGTGGCGGCGACGCTGGCCGACCGGCTCGACGGCGAGGAGGACGCCTTCGCGCTGCCGCCGCTCGCGGCGCGCATGATCGAACGCGGGCTGATCGGGGCCCGGGCCGGGCAGGGGTTCTACAAGAAGGCCGGGAAGCGCGGGCAGCGAACGATCCTGACCCTCGATCCGGAGTCTCTGGAGTTCCGGGAGCCGCGGCCCGCCGCGTTGCCGGACCTGGAGGCCGCGCAGGCCGTCGGCGACCTCGGCGAGCGCGTCCGGATCCTGTTCACGGGGCGCGGGCGCGCCGGCGCGTTCCTGCGCGCGACGCTCGGCCCCACCCTCGTCTACGCGGCCGAGGTGGCGCCGGCCGTCGCAGGCTCGATCGACGACGTCGACCGGGCGATGCGCTGGGGCTTCGGCTGGGAGCAGGGCCCGTTCGAGCTCTGGGACGCCATCGGCACCGACGCCGTCCTGGAGGCCTGCGCGGTATCGGAGCCGCCGGCGCTGCTGCGGGAGCTCGCCACCCCCTCGGGGCCGGCACCGGATGCCCCGCGGCGGTTCCGCGCGGGGCGGCTCCCCCCGGCGGGGGCCGGGCTCGAGGTGCTGCGGGCGGCGCGGGAGCGCGGGGCCGTCGTCCGGCGCAACGCCGGCGCGAGCCTCGTCGACCTCGGGGACGGCGTTCTGGCCGTCGAGTTCCACTCGAAGATGAACACCCTGGGCGGCGACGCGGTCGAGATGCTGACCGCCGGCGCAGCGGAGGCGGCGCGCAACTTCGAGGCGCTGGTGGTCGGCAACGAAGCGGTGAACTTCTCGGCCGGCGCCAACCTGATGCTCGTGCTGCTCGAGGCGCAGGAGGAGAACTGGGACGAGATCGATCTGATGGTCCGGTCGTTCCAGTCCGCCGTGGTCGGCCTGCGCGACGCCCCCGTGCCCGTGGTCGTCGCCCCAGCCGGACTCACGCTCGGCGGCGGCTGCGAGATCGCCCTCCACGCGGATCGGGTGCAGGCGGCGGCCGAGACCTACATGGGGCAGGTCGAGGTCGGCGTGGGCCTCATCCCGGCCGGCGGCGGCACGAAGGAGCTGCTGGCGCGCTTCGTCGAGTCCGCGCCCTCCGGCGCCGCCGACCTCCAGCCGTTCGTGCGGCGCGCGTTCGAGCTGATCGGCTTCGGAACGGTCTCGACGAGCGCGGCCGACGCGCGGCGGCTCGGCCTGCTGCGGGACGCCGACGGGGTGACCATGAACCGGGAGCGGCTGCTCGGCGACGCCCGGTCGCTAGCGCGGGCGCTCGCACCGGCGTACCAGCCGCCGGCGCCGGGGCGGACCGTGGTCGCGGGCGGCCCCGACATGCGCGCGGCGCTCTCGCTGGGCGTGCATCTCGCTTGGCGCGG
>JAPOWL010000671.1 GCA_026707615.1 Acidobacteriota bacterium
CGAGGCGCAGGATGGTCGCCAGCTTCTGGTCCGTCGTCGGAGGAATCGGCCGCGGGGGCGCCGTCGACCGCGCGGCGCAGGCGCCCGCGGCGCAGAGTGCGCCCAGGAGGAACAGGCCGGCGAGCGAGCGGGACGCGAGCGACGCCAAGGGAATGCCGGTGGAATGGCGGCGGGAATCGGCCGTGACCATCGCCGGGCGCCATCATAGCATTAGGCCGACGCCGCGTGACCACCAGCCCCCGCTCCCCTGCCGATCCGCTCGCCTGGCTCTTCGCTCTCGAGCAGCACGGCATCAAGCTGGGCCTCGCCAACATCCGCGCCCTGGCCGCCGCCCTCGACCATCCGGAGCGCGCGTTCGCGCCCATCCTGGTCGCCGGGACGAACGGCAAGGGCTCGGTGGCCGCGATGATCGAGCGCGGGCTGCGGGCGGCGGGCTACCGCACGGGGCTCTACACCTCGCCCCACCTGGTGCGCCTGGCCGAGCGCGTCGCCGTCGCGGGGCGCCCGGTGAGCGAGTCCAGCCTCGAGGCGGGGGCCGACGGGCTCCGAGCGCTCGTGGACCGGCTGCGCGCGGCCGGCCGCCTCGAGGCGCCGCCGACCTTCTTCGAAGCGACGACGGCGATGGCGCTGGCCCGCTTCCGCGCCGCGGAGGTCCAGGTGGCCGTCCTCGAGGTCGGGATGGGCGGCCGCTTCGATGCCACGAACGTCGCCCGCCCGGTGGCGGTGGCCATCCCCTCCATCGATCTGGACCACGAGCGCTTCCTCGGCTCGACCCTCGAGGAGATCGCGTTCGAGAAGGCGGGGGTGATCGACCCGGGCGCCGTGGTGGTGAGCGGCGAGCGGAAGCCGGCCGCGCGCGAGGTGCTGCGGCGCATCGCCCGCGAGCGCGCCGCGCGGTTCGTGGACGCCGGCGCCGGGGCCGACCTGCGCGCCCGGCTCCGGGAGGGGCGGTCGGAGGTGGAGATGCTCGCGACGCCGCGCGGCCGCTACGGCCCGCTGACGCTGGCGCTCCGGGGCCTCCACCAGCTCCGCAACGCCGTCGTGGCGGTGCGCGTTCTGGAGGAGCTCGGCGCGGCCGGCCTGGCCGTCCCGGCCGCCGCGATAGAGCGCGCGCTCACGGACGTGCGCTGGCCGGGCCGCCTCGACCTGCGGGAGCGGGACCCGGAGCACCGCGTCCTGCTCGACGCCGCCCACAACGTCGCGGCGGCCGCCGCGTTCGGTGAGTACGTCCGCGAGATCGCGCCCGGGGGCCTGCCTCTCGTGTTCGGCGCGCTGCGCGACAAGGATGCGGCGGGCATGGTGCGGGCGATCGGCCCGGCCGCCAGCCGCTTCGTCTGCACGCCGGCCGGCACGCCCCGGGAGCGGCCGGCGGCGGAGCTGGCGGAGGTGGTGCGCCGGGAACGCCCCGGGGTCCCGGTCGACGTGGCACGGAGCCCGCTCGAGGCACTGGCCGAGGCCTGGCGGCACGGCCCGCTGGTTGGCGCCGCGGGGTCGATCTACCTGGTCGGCTCGCTCATCGAGGGCCTGGAGCCGGTGCGCCCCGGACCACCGCTACCGGACACCGGCGCCTGACCACGAATGGGGTGGGCGCGAGGACGGGAGCAGCGGCAGAGCCCGCCGCGAATCCCCGCCCCTCCGTACTCGGCGCCCTGCACGTCGCGCGCGGAGCCCGCATCAGGAGTCCTCGGGTCACCGTGGACAGTAAAATAAATCCCAGTCTCAATTTTCTGTTGCACATTCCGATTCCGAATTGTATATATTTATTCCAGGATCGATCATGGATATCGCGAACCTGAGATGTGCGAGCTGCGGGCGGCCGATGCAGATCAGCCGCATGGGGTGCCGCCGCTGCGGCGTGGCCCTGGAGGCGGCCTTCGAGGTTCCGCCGCTGGCGCGGCTGCCGGTCAAGGACCAGCTCTTCGTCGTGGCGTTCGTCCGCCACCACGGCTCCATCAAGAAGATGGAGCGGTTGCTCGGCGTCAGCTACCCCACCGTCAAGAACCGACTGCGGGCCATCGGTGCCGCCCTGGACCGGAGCTTCGACGCCCCGTCGCCGAACGCGGCGGTGCTCGACCGGCTCGCGGCCGGCGAGATCACGGTGGACCAGGCGCTCGAGAGGATCGAAGGATGATGCCCGTGCTCGGGGTCGTCGGGGTCGGGGGCCGGCGGTGGACCGTGCCGCTGCCGCTCCCCCTCGTCCTCCTGTGGCCGCTCGTCCTGGTGCCGTTGGGCGCGGCGGCGGGGCTCGAGCGACTGCTCCGGCCGGGCGCCGCCGGCCCGCGTCGGCCCACGGTGGCCGGCGCGGTGCTCGCGATGCTGTGGCAACTGTCCGGCCTGCGGATCGACGTCTGCACCGCACGCGGAGTCCGCGTGCTTCTGTGGCTCCTGTAGAGCGCCCGGCCGGCGCGGGCCGAGAAACGCTCGCGGGAGACGATTGCGTGACAAGAGGAGGAAACGTCATGGACAGCGAACGGCGGAAGGTGCTCGAAATGCTGGCGGAGGGCAAGGTCTCGGCGGACGACGCGGAGCGGCTGCTCGAGAAGCTGGACGGATCCGGCGCCGGGGATGCCCCGGGCGCCGGAGCCGCGGCGGGTGCCGGGGGCGCGGCGGAAGCGGCGGAGGGCCCGAAGGCGAACGGCCGGGCGCCCCTCAAGTACCTGCGCGTCCTCGTCGACAGCGCCGACGGCGACAAGGTCAACGTCCGGGTGCCGCTGGGCCTGCTGCGCACCGGCGTCAGCCTGGCCATGCTGCTGCCGGCCGTCGCCGGCGAGAAGCTGAGCGAGAACGGCATCGACCTCTCCAACCTGAGCGGCGACGCCCTGGTCGAGGAGCTGCGGGAGCTGACGGTCGACGTCGATTCGGCGAAGGGCGACACCGTCCGCGTCTTCTGCGAATGAAGTCGTCCGGCCACCCCGCCCCGCGACCGCCCCGGACGCTCCGGGCGGTCGCGGGGCGTCCGGCGGCGTCCGGGGGCGTCCCGTATACTCCGCCGCGATGCGCTATGCCGTCGTGACCTTCGGCTGCCGCGTGAACCAGGCCGACTCGTTCGCCCTGGAGCGGCAGCTCCGCGCCGCGGGCGGCCGCGCGGCCCCGGCCGAGACGGCGGACCTGGTCGTCGTCAACAGTTGCTCGGTGACGGCCTCCGCCGACCAGGGGACGCGCCAGGCGATCCGGCGGGTGGCCCGGCTCAACCCGGGCGCGCGCATCGTCGCCACCGGCTGCTACGCAACGCGCGACGCGGCCGCCGTGGCGGCGCTCCCGGGCGTCGTCGCCGTCGTTCCCAACGACGACAAGGAGGCGCTGGCCGAGCGCCTCCTGACCCTCGCCCACGCGGACGGGCGCGACGGGAGCCTGCGCGAGCGCGAGGCGCCCGGCCCGACGACGGCGGAGCGCTTCGGGGACGGCGACGGCGCCTGCGGGGCGCCCCTGCCGCCCGGGGCGGCGGGCCGCACGACGTATACGCTGCGCGTGCAGACCGGCTGCGACGAGGTGTGCTCCTACTGCATCATCCCGTCGACGCGAGGGCGCGGGCGGAGCGTGCCGCTCGGGCGCGTGGTCGACGAGCTCGACCGCGCGGCAGAGGCCGGCTACCGGGAAGCGGCGCTCACCGGCGTGCACCTCGGCTCCTGGGGCCGCGACCTGACGCCGCGCGCGTCCCTGCCGGACCTGCTGCGCGCCCTGGACCGGCATCCCTCGCCGGTGCTGGTGCGGCTGAGCTCGCTCGAGCCGATGGACTGCACGCCGGCCATCGTCGACCTCGTCGCGGCGAGCCCACGCTTCGCCCCCCACTTCCACCTGCCCCTGCAGCACGCGAGCGACGCGATGCTGCGCGCGATGCGCCGCCCCTACACGCTGGACGACTACCGCCGCACCGTTTCGGGCATCCGGGCGCGGATGCCGCACGCGGCGATCGGCAGCGACCTGATCGTCGGCTTCCCGGGCGAGACCGACGGCGACTTCGAGTCGACGCTGGCATACCTCGCGCAGAGCCCCCTGACGAGCCTGCACGTCTTCCCGTACTCGGACCGCCCCGGCACCGCGGCGAGCCGTCTCGGCGGCAAGGTCGACGGGGCGCGGATACGCGAGCGGGCGCGCGCCGTCCGCGAGGCGGGGGCGGCGCTGGCCGGCCGCTTCCGCCGCGCGCAGGTGGGCACGCTCAGGCCGGGCCTGACATTGGCCAGCGGGGCCAGCGGGGCCGGCGGGGCCGGCGGAAGCGGGGCGGTGGCGCTGACCGACAACTACCTGAAGGTCCGCATTCCGGCCGGCCACCCGGAGAACGCCCGCGTGACGGTCCGCATCACGAAGGCCGGCGACACGGTCGACGGCCTCGTGGTCACGGCAGGCGGGCCGCCATCCGCTGCC
>JAPOWL010000272.1 GCA_026707615.1 Acidobacteriota bacterium
CGGTCTCGGCCTCGTCCAGGAACTCCCAGCGGACCACGGGACGGCCCGCCCCGTCCCCGCCGGGATGCATGTGCCCCGCGTAGGCGGCGTCGAGGCGGTAGATCCTGCCGCCGTAGATGATCTGCTCCGGCGGGTCCTCGTGGTCGAGGATGTGCTGCCGGACGTCGCCGCCGACGTCGCCGATGGCGATGGTGGTCGAGAGCGACCATCCGCCGTCGGCGTGCTCCAGGTAGCGCTGATCGTTGCCGGCCGTGAGCTCCCACTCGTCGATGCGGTCGCGGCCGGAGAACTGGTAGCGGTTGTGGCCGGTGACGCGCCACGTCCGGAGGTCGTAGTCGACCAGGTAGCCGACCTTGAGCTTCGCGAGGACGAGGTCCGCGAGGGGATCCGGCTCGTCCGCTTCCTGCCGCCGGCCGAACAGCCGTTCCCGGAGCCCCATGCGTCTTCCCAGCATACCGGAGGGCGGGGGGAAGCGACAGTCCCCCGGGCGCGCGAGCTCAGCCGATGTCCTGTTTCTGGCCCCGGGGTCGGGGCGCCGCTTCCGTTCGCCTTGGGCCGGCGTCCCGTGGTCCGCAGCGGTAGCTGGTAAGGTCTGCCATGCGCCGTGAGGCAATGCGTTTGTCCGCCGTGGCGGTCCTGGTGGCCGGTCTCGCCGCCTGCGCCCGCCCGCCCGTCGAGCCGCGGCCGGCCGCGACGGTCGAGGAGTTGATGCGCATGATGATCGACCCCGCGGCCGACGCGGTCTGGGACGCCGTCGTGACCGAGTCGACGCCGGAGGGCATCGTGGAGACCCGACCCGAGACCGACGGCGACTGGACCCGGCTGCGCCGACAGGCCGTGCTGCTCGCGGAGTCGGCCAACCTGCTGCTGGTCGAGGGGCGCCGGATCGCGGCACCGGAGTCGCGCTCGGATCTGCCCGGCATCGACCTCCATCCCGATGCCATCGAGGAGCTCCTGGCCGAGGACTGGGACTCGTGGGCGGAGGCGGCGCGGGGCCTCGGCGACACGAGCGCCGTGGTCCTCGAGGCCGTGGACGCGCGCGACGTCGACGCGCTGCTCGCGGCCGGCGCCGAGCTCGACTACGCGTGCGAGCGCTGCCACGCCGTCTATTGGTACCCGGGACACGCCGACCCGAGACCCGCTCCTGGCGTGCCCTGACGGGCGCGTTGGGAGCCTGCGCAGGGGCGACACCGCTGCGTCGCAGGTTGTGTGGAGCCGACTTCCTGGCCCACTTGACGCGCGCGACGCCGGCCTCCTGCCGTATAGTTACCCGCATGCTGAGTAGAAGAACGCTCCTGCTGACCCCCCTGGCCGCGACGGTGGCGCGCGCCGCGGCGGCCCAGAACGCTCCGGCCGGCCGGATGCTGCTGGCCATGCACCAGAACACGTCGAGCGCCGCCGGCTACCGCGGCTCGCTGGAGGGCTGGGCGCGGGCGGGCATTCGCTACGTCGAGCTCGGAGCTCCGCAGCTGGCGGACTTCCTCCGCACCGACACGCTGCCGGCGGCACGCCGGCTGCTGGAGGACCTCGACATGACGCCGGTGTCGGCGGCGGTGGTCCTCCAGGACCTCTGGCTGCCGGGGCCCGAGCGGGCGGAGTCGCTCGAGGCGTGGCGGCGCGCCTGCGACCAGTTCGCCGAGCTCGGGCTGCAGCGGATCTACTCGCCGTCGGTCACGAACCGGCCGGTGACGGCCGACGATTTCGCGGCCACCCCGGAGTGCATCCGCGAGGCGGGCGACATCGCGCAGGAGTACGGGCTGACGACGATGATCGAGTTCACGCGGGCGTCGACCCACCTCGCCACGCTCACCTCGTCGCTCGCGGTCATCCGCGCGGCGGCGCACCCCGGCGTGCGGCCGATGATCGACTTCTTCCACTTCTGGTCCGGCCTCAGCAAGTTCGAGGACCTCGACCTGCTGGAGCCGGGCGAGCTGGCCCACGCGCACTTCCAGGACCTGCTGGAGGGTCCGCGCGAGCTGATCGACAACGACTCGCGCATCATCCCCGGCGACGGCATCGCGCCGGTCGTGCGCATCCTGCAGAAGCTGGCCGAGAAGGAGTTCACCGGGGCGCTCTCGGTCGAGCTGTTCCGCGCGGACTATGTCGAAGGCGACCCCTTCACCGTCGCCACCGAGATCCGCGGGAAGTGCGAGGCCGTCATGCAGCAGGCGGGGGTGCTGTAGGGCAGGGCAGCGCCGGCCGCGAGCCGCCCGGCACGCGGCGCGCGAAGGCCCGGGTTGCGGCGACCCTTGCGCCGCAGCCCGGCACGCGTCCTAGCCCGGCACGCGCGCGCCGCAGCCCGGCACGCGCGCGATCCCGCGGGCCATGGCCATCGAACACGCGATCCGTCCGGCCCGGCGGTCGGACCTTCCGGCGATCCGGTCCGTGGTGGTGGACGCCGAGATGTTCCCCCCGGAGATGCTGGACGACATGATCGCCGGCTATCTCGACCGGACCGCCCGGGACATCTGGTTCGTCCCGGTGGCGGACGGCCGGGTCGTCGGTTTCGGCTACGCAGAGCCCGAGCGCATGACGAGCGGAACCTGGAACCTCCTCGCCATCGCCATCCTCGCCCGCTACCGGGGGCGCGGCATCGGCGGCGCGATGATGCGCTACCTGGAGGACCGGCTCCGGACCGCCGGCGAACGCGTGCTCATCGTCGAGACGATGGGAACGCCGGCGTTCCATCGCACCCGCGCCTTCTACCGGGCCAACGGCTACGCCGAGGAAGCGCGCATCCGGGAGTTCTACGAGCCCGGCGGAGACAAGGTCGTCTTCTGGAAGCACCTTCGAGCGGCGCACGAGCCCTGACGGCCGACGCCCTTCACCGAGGCAGGTGGCGCGCTTCGCCCCTCGCTCCGCAGCTACGGCCTTGCGCTGGCGTAGTCCCCCCATCCCTCGGTGTGGTACTGCACCAGGATCTGGTTGTTGAGCTGGTTGACCTCCACGGGCACCGCGGCCATGTCGGCCGGGAACGCGAAGAGAGAAGGCAGGCCTTCGGGGGTCAGGAAGCGCAGGCCGGGGGGAAGGGCGTCCGGCCTCCGGTAGGGCTCCCGCGAGGCGAGCACGAAGCCCCATTCGCCGAACGTCGGGACCGGCGCGTGGTAGGGCACGGCGTCGAGGCCCGCGGCGCGGACGGTGGCGACGACGCTCCAGAAGGCCCGGCGGGTGACGAGCGGCGACGTGCTCTGGATGGCTGCGATGCCGCCCGGGGCGAGGTGCGCGGCCAGGCGGCGATAGAAGGTCGTCGTGTAGAGCTTGCCGAGCGAATAGGTGCGGGGGTCGGGGAAGTCGACCGCGATGAAGTCGTAGGGCTCGGCGTTGGACTCCAGCCAGACGAAGGCGTCGGCATTCACGACCTCGACGCGGGGCGAGCGCAGGGCGTAGTCGTTGAGGGCGGCGAAGGCCTCGTTCGCGCCGAAGATCTCCGTCATCAGCGGGTCGAGGTCGACGAGGGTGACGGTCTCCACCCGCCCGTCCTTCAGGATCTCGCGGACCGCCATCCCGTCGCCGCCCCCCAGGACGAGGGCGCGGCGGGGCGCGGCGACGGCGGCCAGCCCCGGGTGGACCAGCGCCTCGTGGTAGCGGTACTCGTCCACCGACGAGAGCTGCAGGTTGCCGTTCAGGAACAGCCGGACGCCGCCCGCGCCGGACGTCAGCACGATGCGCTGGTAGGAGGACGCGCGCGACAGCACCACGGGATCGTCGTAGAGCCGCCGCTCGGACCACGACGTCAGGTCGTTCGAGAAGACGGCCCCCGCGACCAGCAGGGCGAGCGCGCCGTAGGCCTGCGCCGTGAGCCGCGGGCGACGGTGGTGGCGGCGGAAGACGTGGCAGGTCCAGACCGCGACCGCCACGTTGAGCGCCCCGAACACGAACGACGACCGCATCAGCCCCACGCGCGGAACGAGCCAGAGTGGGAAGAGCAGCGACGCCGCCAGCGCCCCCAGGTAGTCGAGCGACAGGACGCGCGAGACGAGGTCGTCGAGCGGGAACTGGTCCTTGAGGATGCGCAGCAGGAACGGGATCTCCAGCCCCACCAGCACGCCGGTCGCGGTGACCCACCCGTAGAGCACGAGGCGGAAGGCCGCCGTCTCCGAGAAGGCGAGGAAGAGCACGGGCGACGAGAGGCCCCCGATCAGGCCCACCAGGATCTCGATCTCGATGAAGCGGGCAATCAGCTCGCGCTGGAAGTAGCGCGAGGCGTACGACCCGACGCCCATCGAGAACAGGTAGACGCCGATGATGGTGGAGAACTGCGTCACGCTGTCGCCGAGCAGGTAGCTGGCGATGGTGCTCGCCAGCAGCTCGTAGACGATGCCGCAGGTCGCGATGGCGAAGACCGCGATG
>JAPOWL010000424.1 GCA_026707615.1 Acidobacteriota bacterium
GCGCTAGCCCGCCGTTCGTCGCCTGCGGCTCCGCTCGGCGCCCAACCCAATCCTTCAGGAGCCCGCGCCGTTCTACGGCGCAGGCACCTGGCGCGCCCGATGCCTTCCACCTACGACCGTTTCCAACTGGAAAGCGACTTCGAGATCCGCGGCGATCAGGAGCGCGCGATCGCCGAGCTGAGCGGCGGACTCGATCGCGGCGACCCCTTCCAGGTGCTGCTCGGCGTGACCGGTTCGGGCAAGACCTTCACCATGGCGCACGTCATCGCCGCGGTGAACCGGCCCACCCTCGTGATGGTCCACAACAAGACGCTTGCCGCGCAGCTCTACCAGGAGTTCAAGCGCTTCTTCCCCGACAACGCCGTCGAGTACTTCGTGAGCTACTACGACTACTACCAGCCCGAGGCCTACGTCCCGTCC
This sequence comes from Acidobacteriota bacterium, assembly GCA_026707615.1. Lineage (GTDB taxonomy): Bacteria > Acidobacteriota > Vicinamibacteria > Vicinamibacterales > UBA8438 > JAGWAJ01. The sequence goes on from JAPOWL010000424.1 coordinate 421, forward strand.
ACCGACTCCTACATCGAGAAGGAAGCGACCATCAACGAGGAGATCGACCGCCTGCGCCTGTCGGCCACCCGGGCCCTCTTCGAGCGGCGCGACGTGGTGATCGTCGCCAGCGTCTCCTGCATCTACGGGCTGGGATCGCCGGAGGCCTACTTCGGCATGCTGCTGCCGCTCGAGCGGGGCCAGCAGGTGTCGCGGGAGGCCATCCTCCGCAAGCTCGTCGAGATCCAGTACGAGCGCAACGACCACGAGTTCGCCCGGGGCGCGTTCCGCGTCCGGGGCGACATCGTGGAGGTCCACCCGTCCTACGAGGAGCACGCGCTCCGCATCGAGCTGTTCGGGGACGAGGTGGAGGAGCTGGTCGCGTTCGACCCGCTCACCGGCCGCACGCTGCGCCGCTTCGACAAGCTGGCCGTCTACCCGAAGTCGCACTTCGTCACGCCCCGCGAGCGGATTGTGGAGGCCGTCGCGTCGATCAAGGCGGAGCTCGCCGAGCACCGCACGCACCTGGAGGCCTCCGGCCGTCTGCTCGAGGCGCAGCGGCTGCACCAGCGGACGATGTTCGACCTCGAGATGATCCAGGAGATCGGCTACTGCCACGGCATCGAGAACTACTCGCGCCACCTTTCGGGGCGGTCGGCCGGCGAGCCGCCGCCGACGCTGCTCGACTACCTCCCGGACGACGCGCTGACGATCATCGACGAGAGCCACCAGACGGTGCCGCAGGTCCGCGGCATGTACCACGGGGACCGCTCGCGCAAGGAAGTGCTCGTGGAGTACGGGTTCCGCCTGCCCTCGGCGCTCGACAACCGCCCGCTGAGCTTCGACGAGTGGAAGGAACGCGTCGGGCAGGTCGTCTTCGTCTCGGCGACGCCGGGCCCCTACGAGCTCGAACGGAGCGGCGGCGTCGTCGTCGAGCAGATCATCCGGCCGACCGGCCTGGTCGATCCGGCCGTCGACGTGCGCCCCGTGAAGGGCCAGGTCGACGACCTCCTGCACGAGATCCGCGAGCGGACCCGGCGCCGCGAGCGGGTCCTGGTCACCACCCTGACGAAGCGGATGGCCGAGGACCTGACGCAGTTCTACCAGGAGCTCGGCGTCCGGGTGCGGTACCTCCACTCCGACGTCGACACGCTCGAGCGGGTGGAGATACTCCGCGACCTGCGGCGCGGGGCGTTCGACGTGCTCGTCGGCATCAACCTGCTCCGGGAGGGGCTCGATCTCCCCGAGGTGTCGCTGGTCGCGATTCTCGATGCCGACAAGGAGGGCTTCCTCCGCTCGGCGGGAGCGCTCATCCAGACCGCGGGCCGGGCGGCGCGGAACGTGAACGGTCGCGTGATCATGTACGCCGACTCCGAGACGGATTCGATGCGGGCCGCGCTCGACGAGATGACGCGCCGGCGCAAGCGGCAGAACGAGTACAACCGCGAGCACGGCATCACGCCGGCGTCCATCGTCAAGAGCATCGACGACATGCTCTCGAGCGTCTACGACCGGGACTACGTGACCCCGGCGGAGCCGGCCCCCGAGCGGACGTTTCACAGCCGGGAGGAGCGGGATCGGCACATCGCGGCGCTCGAGGCCGAGATGCGGGCCGCGGCGGAGAACCTGGAGTTCGAGCGGGCGGCGGCCCTCAGGGACGAGGTGCGGGCTCTCCGCAAGGAGGACCTCGGGGTCGGCGATCCCGGCTGATGTGAGATGATGGCCCGGAAGGGGAGTCTCATGTCGAGAGAGCACGACGGACATGCGAGCGTCGTCTTCATGGCGTTCCTGATGGGCGCGGTGACCGGCGCGGCCGTCGCGTTGCTGTGGACTCCGTCCACGGGCGTCCAGAACCGGCGGCTGCTGAACGAGAAGGCGCGCGAGGGGCGCGAGCGCGCGACGAACGCGGCGCAGCGCGGACGCGAGTTCGTCCAGCGGCAGCGGGAGCAGTTGACGGCGGCGGCCGACCGGGGCGGCGCGGGTTTCGAGCCGGCGGTAGAGGGCTCGGTCGAGCCGGTGGAGGGGCACGGGTAGACGTGATGGACGGTGCAGGCCTGCTGCTGGGCGTCATCGCTGCCGCGACCGCGGTCATGGCGGTGGTTCAGGTCGCGATGCTCGTCTGCGGCGTGCTGCTCTCGCGACGCGTCAACCGGCTGATCGAGTTGGTCGAGCACGAGCTGCGGCCCGTCGTCGATCGAGTCGGCACGCTGAGCGACGACGCCGCGCGGCTCTCGTCGCTGGCCATCGCCCGCATCGAGCGGGTCGACCAGGCGTTCGAGCGTCTCACGGCGCGGATCGAGGAGATGCTGAAGACGGCCCGGAGCGCGGTAGCGGAGCCGGCGCGGCAGGGGATGATCCTGGCGCACGTCCTCCGGGCGGGCCTGGCCGCGCTGCGGAATCTGAACGAGACCTCCCCGGGTCCGGACGAAGCGCGGACGCGGGAGGGCGGGCGTGCGAGGTCGGTCGGCCAGTCCGCGCCGTAGACGAACGGCGGGCCAGGAGTCCGCGTCGTGGAGCGGCGCGGACCGCGGACTCCCGGGGCGGCCGTCGGGGCGCCTCCTGCCGCGAGCGTTGACGGCGCCCGGCCGCGGTGATAGAACGTGGAGACCCACTGAAAACGGCGGAAGTCCCTCAGCCGGGTGCGATGGGAGGTGAGGTCATGCGGAACAGGGTTCCGAGTCGTTGGTTGCTGCCGCTGTTGGTCGCCGTCCTGCTCGGTGCGTCCGGCCCGGCCGGAGCGCAGACGTCGATGTCGTCCCCGCTCGCGACGGAGCTGGCCGAGGTGCTGGCGGCCGCCAATCTGGACGCCATGGCGGCGCGCGACGGGACTTCCGACCGCTTCATGGCCGCGCTCGCCTTCCCCGGGCAGCTACTGGTGGTATCGGCCCGCTACGAGGCCCCGGTCTACGTCGTGGAGAAGATCGGCGCGCAGCAGTACCGGGACGTCTACATCGACCTCAACGCAGCCTCCATCGCCAACACCAAGATCCTCGTGACCGACGTCGGGGCCGACGGGCTGGCGGGCGGCGGAACCGTGGACGTCTACGACGACGGGTCGCGGGTGCTCCGCTTCGACGGCAACCCGGGAGGTCAGGGCCTGTCGCAGGACGACTACGACGCGGCGCTCGCCGAGGCGGACCAGGAGTACGCCCGGATGCTGGAGGCGCTCCTCACACAAGCGCGCTAGGCCGCCGTTCGGTCGCCTGACGGGTCCGCCGGTGACCCAACCGATCCTGCAGGAGTCCGCGCCGTTCTGCGGCGCAGGCTCCTGGCGCGCCCAGGCGACCGCGTTGGGGGGTGTCTGCGCTCGCGAAGTGTTGCGCGGGCCGGTTCCGCGGCGCAGCCTCCCGGCCCGGCCCCGACGGGCGGCGCGAATTGCCCTGGGCTCGGTGGCTGCGCTACGGTACTCTTCTGCGGCACGCGGGGAGTGGGCGCTTGGCTCAGTGGTAGAGCATCGCCTTCACACGGCGGGGGTCAGTGGTTCGAATCCACTAGCGCCCACCATTTCCTGCCCCCTCCGTTCCCGCGAGCGCGCTCCGGGACCCCGGCGACTCAGAGCGGGGAGTCGGGCAGGCGGCGCGCCTTCGGCCCGTCGTACACGTGCCGGGCCGGGTCGATCGGCCGCATCGCCGCCTCGCGGCGCTGCTCCTCGAGCGAGTGCGCGACGAGGCCGGGAACGCGGGCGATCGTGAACAGCATCGTCGCCGTCTCGGCGTCGAAGCCGATGTCGCCGCAGATCGCCGCGATGGCCCCGTCGACGTTCAGGGAGACGGGGGCCTTGCCCGCGGTGGTGCGGCGCTCGCTCAGCTCCTGCTCCAGGGCGCGCGCGAGCTGCGCATAGGTGCCGTCGACGTCGAGCTCGAACGCCAGCTGCAGCAGCCGGGCCGCGCGCGGGTCGCGCGAATGGCGGCGATGGCCGAAGCCCGGGGGCGCCTCGCCGCCCACCGG
>JAPOWL010000248.1 GCA_026707615.1 Acidobacteriota bacterium
CGGCGCTCCGTGCGCGCGGCCGGGACCGGGTCGACGGCAGGCCGCGCCCGCCCCCGACGGGGCGCGCTGCCGGACAGCTCGCGGACCATGCGTCCGAACGAGAAGTGCGTGGCCAGGATCACCGACAGGAACACGCCGGTCAGGATGACGATGATCGACCCCGTCCGGTTGAGGTACTCGGCCAGCACCCGGGCCACGCCGTCGCCGACGAGGCCGCCAGCGCGGAACGGCGCGCCGGCTTCTCCCAGCGCGAGGCTCAGCAACGCCGCGCCGGAGCCGAGCATCAGGCCGAGCCCGACCACCTTGGTGCCGGCGGCCGGCATCTGGCGGCACCAGAAGTAGTGCCAGCCGGCCACCATCGCGATCACCGGCAGCAGGAAGGCTGCGAAGCCCACCACCTGATAGGACAGCTCGGCGAGCAGGGCGCCGACCTGCCCGACGAAGTTGCTCGGCGGTACCTGGCCGCCGGAGTTGAAGAACCAGACGGCGTCGGCAGGGTCGTAGGTCGTCAGCGCGATCAGCCAGACCAGCGCCAGGGCGAACAACGCCACGCCCGAGAACTCGCTGACCCGGCGGGAGATCGTCGTTCCAGACACGGTCATCTCTCCATGATGACGGGTAGCACCATCGGCCGGCGTCCCGCGCGCCTGCGGAATTGCCGCTGGAGCTCGATCCGTACCCGCTCCCGAATCAGGCCCCTGTCGTCCCGCTCCGCGGCGCTGGCCGAGGCGAGCACCGCACCGACGAGTGCCGGCACCCCGTCGAGGATCGGACGCGTGCGCTCGTCGATCACGAACCCGCTCGTCGTCACCTCCGGTGCGCCCTCGGGCCGCCCCGTCCGCCGGTCGACGGTCACCACCGCCACCACGATTCCGTCCCCGGCGAACCGGCGCCGCTCCCCGAGCACGGTGTCGGAGACGGCGCCGCGCGTTCCGTCGAGGTGGATGCGCCCCGCCTCGGCCCGCTCGTCGGTCCAGCCGCCCGCGGCGTCGAAGCACACCCGGTGCCCGTTCTCGCCGAGGAGGACCGTCGTGATCCCCCCGGACACCCGTTCCGCCAGCGCCGCGTGGCGCACGAGATAGCGGTACTCCCCATGTATCGGCACGAAGAAGCGCGGCTTGACCAGGGTGAGCATCGAGGTCAGCTCGTCGGCGCTCGCGTGCCCCGAAACGTGCACCGGCCGGGCGTCCGGGTCGATGACCTCGGCGCCGCGCCGCGAGATGCGGTTCATCACCCGGCCGATGGCGGGCTGGTTGCCCGGAATGGCGCGCGCGGAGAAGACGACGACGTCGTCGGGGCCCAGGTCGACGTGCCGGTGGTCGCCGGAGGCGATGCGGGCCAGGGCCGAGCGCGGCTCACCCTGCGATCCCGTGACGATGCAGAGCACGGAGGCCGGGTCGGCCCGCCGGAGATCGACCTCCGGCCGCCGCAGGCCCTCCGGGACCCGGATGCGCCCCAGACCCTGGGCGATCGCGACGTTCTCGGTTACGCCGCGCCCGAGCAGCGTGACGCGCCGCCCGGCGCGGGCGGCGAGGTCGACCAGCAGCTGGATGCGGTGGAGGCTGGAAGAGAAGGTCGTGACGACGAGTCGTCCCCGCGTGCCGGCGGCAATCTCCTCCAGCGCCGGCACCACGTCGGTCTCGGAGCCGGTCCGGCCCGCGCGCTCGGCGTTCGTGCTGTCCGAGAACAGGGCCAGGACGCCGTCCCGCCCGAGTTCCGCCAGGCGGTGGCGGTCCGTCGGCTCCCCGTCGGGAGGCGAGGCGTCGAGCTTGAAGTCGCCGGTGTGCACGAGGGTGCCGACCGGAGTGTGTATCGCCAGCGCCAGGGAGTCGGGGATGCTGTGGGCCACCCGGATGAACTCGACCCGGAGCGGGCCGACCGTCGCCGTCGCGCCCGGCCCGACCGCGACGAGCCGCCCCTCCGGGTCGATGCCGTGCCCTCGCAGCTTCGCCTCGACCAGCGCCAGGGTGAGCGGGGATCCGTACACCGGCCCGTCGATCTCGTCCCAGACGTACGGCAGGGCTCCGATGTGGTCCTCGTGCCCGTGGGTGAGGACGGCCGCCGCCAGGCGGCGATCGTCGGCGCGGAGGGCGGCGGGGTCGGGGATGACGACGTCGACCCCGAAGGCGTCGGAGTCGGGGAACGTCACGCCGGCGTCGACGAGCAGTCGGCTATCGCCGCACCCGACGGCCGACATGTTCATGCCGAACTCGCCGACGCCGCCGAACAGCACGACATCGACGACGGGCTGGCGTGGAGAACCGGAGACCATGCCGACGCGCCGCCGCAAAAGGGGCGCTCTTCGAGTATAGCAAGCGGACCGCGGGAGCACGCGGGGTGGTCAGTCGGCTTCGGGCGCGGCGTCGTCCGCGGCCGGGAGGGCGTCGGCGGCCGGGAGGGGACCTGCCGGTGCCGCCGGCGCGGGCGTCGCGTCCGCGAACGCGTCGGCCAGGGCGACGAGCTCGTCCGGAGCGAGCTCGCCGGGGCGGCGGCGCGCGTCCAGGCCGGCGCGGCGGAAGACCTCGGGTCCGGAGAGTCCGTGGCGGCCGGCGAACGGTCCGAGCGCGGTGCCGGCCTGCTTGCGCCGCTGCGTGAAGAGCGAACGCACGAGCGCATCGAAACGAACCCGATCCCGAGGGGGCCGGGCGGGAGGCCGGAAGCGCAAGGCGACGACGGCCGAGTGGACGGCCGGGGCGGGCCGGAAGGCGCCGGGCGGGAGCCGCAGGCGGCGCACCGCCGCCGCCCGCAGCCAGACCGCGACCGCGAGCGGGCCGTACGCGGCCTCGCCCGGACCCGCCGTGACCCGGTCCGCCATCTCCTCCTGCAGCATCACCACGGCGTCGTCGAGCCGCGCTCCGCGGTCGCTCGCGCGGAGCACCTGCAGGAGGATGGGCGCGGAGACGCGGTAGGGGAGGTTGCCCACCAGCCGGACGCGCGACGGCTCCGCTCCCGACGCCGGCGGCGCCAGGGACGCGACGATCTCGACGAGGTCGCAGTCGAGCACGTCGCGGGTGAGCACCTCGATCGCGGGTCCGGCGCGCTCGCGCAGCCCCGCGGCCAGTCCGCGGTCGATCTCGACGGCCAGGATGCGCACGCCGCGCTCCGCGAGCGCCCAGGTCAGCGCCCCCCGGCCCGGACCGATCTCCAGGAAGCGGTCCGCGGGCGCCGGGTCGATGGCGTCCACGACACGCCGCACCCAGGCCGGCTCGAGAAAGTGCTGCCCGTAGCGCCGGCGCCGGGCGCGGCCGCCCCTGCCTGCCGCTTCGCGTCCCGCGTTGCGCCCCGGTCCGGGAGCCTGCGCCGCAGAGCGTGCCATGGTGGTGTTCGCGCCCGCGCGGATTCCCGACCCGCCCGTCAGGTGGGGCGGCGCCTCAGGTCCCCGCGCGGCCTCCACGCCGTGGAGCCTGAGCCCCTCTCGCGGGCACATCGGATATGGTACCCGGCGAGTCCCCGGCGGAGCGCGCACGGGACCCGTCGACTCGTTGTTGCAGGCCGCCCGCGCCCGGCTCCGCGGGATCGGGAACGGCAAGGGAGAGGAACAGCCGATGCGTCGTCCCATCATCGTGGCGTGCCTGCTGCTGGTGTTCGCCGTCGAGGCCGCGGCGGCGGGCGACGACCGCTACTGGCCGCAGTGGCGGGGGCCTCTGGCTACCGGCGTGGCGCCGGCAGGCGATCCGCCGACGAGCTGGAGCGAGACCGAGAACGTCCGCTGGAAGGTGGCGCTGCCGGGCGAGGGCTCGGCTTCCCCGGTGGTCTGGGGCGACCGCGTCTTCGTGCTGGCCGCCGTTCCCGCCGGCCCCGGCGAGCGTTCGGGGGGCAACTTCTTCACGCGGTTGCGGCGGCGCATCATGGGGACCGTCAGCACGGGCGAACGGCTGCAGTTCATGGTGCTGGCTATCGATCGCCGGGACGGATCCCTCGTCTGGGAGCGGACGGCCGTGACCGAGCAGCCCCACGAGGGGCGCCACGGGACCGGGAGCTGGGCGCCGGCGTCGGCGGTCACCGACGGAGAGGTGGTCTGCGCCTTCTTCGGGTCGCGCGGTCTCTACTGCTACGACCTCGACGGCGAGCTCCAGTGGGAGCGCGACCTCGGCGACATGCGGATCCGCATGGGTTTCGGGGAGGGCGCCTCGCCGGCCCTGCACGGGGATTCGCTCGTGGTCGTCTGGGACCACGAGGGCCAGTCCTTCATCACCGCGCTCGACAAGCGGACGGGAGCCGAGCTCTGGCGCACGGATCGCGACGAGATGACCTCCTGGTCGACGCCGCTCGTCGTCGAGGCGCCGGGCGGGAGCCAGGTCGTGACGAGCGCCACCGACGGCGTCCGCAGCTACGACCTCGAG
>JAPOWL010000528.1 GCA_026707615.1 Acidobacteriota bacterium
CGTCGCCGTCGTTGTCGAAGTCGCCGGCGTCGACCCCCATGTCGGCCTTCGCGACCCCTGCCGCGTCGACCGCCACGCCGGCGAGCAGCGCCCGGTTGTCGAACGTGCCGTCGCCGCGGTTCATCCAGAGCTGGTTCTCCTGCTGGTCGTTCGCCACGAACAGGTCGATCCGGCCGTCGCCGTCGAAGTCCGCCGTCGCGACGCCGAGGGCCGGTCCGAACTCGTCCGCCATTCCGGCCGCGAGGGTCGCGTCCTCGAACGTGCCGTCGCCGCGGTTGCGGTAGAAGCGGTCGCGCTGGGGCGGGTAGCGCTCGGGGGTGCAGTAGTCCTCCTGCCCCGAGTCGCGATAGCAGCGGATGTGGGTGGCGACGGTGTAGATCAGGTAGTTGCCGACGAACAGGTCCAGCCAGCCGTCGCCGTCCGCGTCGAAGAAGGCGGCCGAGACGCCCCACGTATCGGGGCTGCCGGTGCCCGACGCGGCGGAGACGTCCTCGAAGGTTCCGTCGCCGTTGTTGCGGAGCATCTGGTTGCGCCCGAACCCGGTCAGGTAGAGGTCCGGCCAGCCGTCGTTGTCGATATCGCCGCTCGCCACGCCCTGGCCGTAGCCGCGGGTCGCGATGCCGCTCGCGTCGGTGACGTCGGTGAACCGCAGCGAGCGGGTCCCGTCCGCGCGGATCTCTAGATCGTTGCGGTACAGCCGGTCCCGAAGCGGCCCCGAGCCGGCCGGCGGGGCGGTCGCGTCGGCACCCAGAGCTCCCCCCTGAACGAGCAGCACGTCGAGGTCGCCGTCGTTGTCGTAGTCGAGCAGGGCCGCGCCGCCGCCGCTGATCTCCGGCTGGTAGAAGCGGCCGCTCATGCCGCTCGCATGGAGGAAGTCGAGGCCGCTCTCGGCCGCGCGGTCGACGAACCACTCCGCGGCCGCTCCGGCGTCCGGCGTCGCCGCGTCTTCGGGAGCGTCGGCCGGGGTACCGCAGGCGACAGCGAGGGCCAGCGACACGGCCGACGCGGTGAGGGCCGGACCCGGCCGCGATGCTGCGACGGCCGCGGCGGCGGATACGGGGGCCGCGTGCGGCGCGCGCGCCTGGCGGCGTGTTCTCCTGCGCGTTGCTGGATGGTTCATGCGCTTCGCCAGCTTCGCGGTCCCAGCGCGAGACCCCAGCTCGAGGGACGGCAGCACGCTGTCCGCCCCGAGCACGCCCGCCGCGATCTGGTCCATCGACGTGCCGCAGGATCGAGTCGGGCGTGGGAACGTCCCGGAGCATTCCCATTATGCCGCAGCGTCCGGCGCGCGATGGACAGCCGGCACCGGGGCGCGTATGCTGGGGCGTTCGGAATCCGCGGCTCGGAGACGACGCGTGCCGGGGCGCGCAGGCGCCTCATTACACAGGATGTCACCGACGCTGACGAAGGTCGGCCTGGGCGCCATCGCGTGGCTGCTGGCGGGGGGAGCGGCCCTCCACGCGGCGCCACCCGCCGCGGGCGGTACGCCGCCGGCCGCGGCGGCCGTGCAGTCCGCGACGACCGCCGCCGAAGCGCCGGACGCCGACACCTTCCGCGCCGTCATCGGCCGCTACTGCCTCGCCTGCCACAACGACCGTACCCGCGTGGCGGATCTCACGCTCGAGTCGGTGGACCTCGACCACGTGGGCCCGGACGCGGCGACGTGGGAGAAGGTGCTCGTCAAGCTGCGGGCGCAGACGATGCCGCCGCCCCCGCGGCCACGGCCGGACGGAGCGACCTACGTGGCCTTCGCCACGTGGCTCGAGACGGCGATCGACCGGGCGGCGGAGGCAGCTCCCGACCCGGGCCGCCCGACCGTGCGCCGCCTCAACCGCACGGAGTACGCCAACGCGGTCCGCGACCTGCTGGCCGTGGAGGTGGACGGCGACGCGCTCCTGCCCGCCGACGACATGGCCTTCGGGTTCGACAACAACGCCGACATGCAGCGGCTGTCGGCGGGCCTGCTCGAGCGCTACCTGTCGGCCGCGGCCCGCGTCTCCCGGCTGGCGATCGGCGACCCGGACGTCCGCCCCGGCATCCGCAGCTACCGCGTCCCGCGCATGGACGCCCAGGCCGCGCGGGCCGGCGAGTCGCTCCCGTTCGGCTCGCGGGGCGGCGCCGTGATCCGCCACCATTTCCCGGTCGACGGCGAGTACGTCGTCCGGGTCCATTCGCAGAACTCCATCGGCGGCGGCGTGCGCCCCCCGTCGGAGCCGGAGCGGCTCGACGTCCGTCTCGACGGCGTGCGGCTGCGCGGCTTCACGCTGGAGGCACCGCCGCGCCCCGACCCCGGGGAACCCCGCCGGCGCGAGCCGCCCCCGATTCCCAGCGTCCGCTTCGCCGCCGCGGCGGGGCCGCACGAGCTCGCGGTGACGTTCGCCGAGCGCCTCGCGGCCCCCGAAGGGGTGGCTCCGGCGCGCCTGCCCGTGAGCAACGTGCTCTTCCGCGGGGAGCGCGGCGCGGAGACGCGCGTCGGCCGCATCGACATCGAGGGCCCGTTCGGGGCGGCGGGGCTGGGCGAGACGCCGAGCCGCCGGCGCATCCTGACGTGCCGCCCCGCAAGCCGCGAGGACGAAGAGCCGTGCGCCCGCGAGATTCTCGCGCCGCTCGCCCGCCGGGCCTACCGGCGGCCGGTCACGGGCGAGGATCTCGACGAGCTGCTCGGCATCTTCCGTACCGGGCGGGACGAGGGTGAGGGCTTCGAGGTCGGCATCCGGTGGGCGCTGGAGCGCATGCTCATCGATCCCGACTTCCTGTACAGGATGGAGCCGGATCCGGTCGACATCGCGGCGGGCGCGGCGTACGCCCTCACCGAGCTTCAGATCGCGTCCCGGCTGTCGTTCTTCCTCTGGAACTCGATCCCGGACGAAGAGCTGCTGTCCGCCGCCGAGGAGGGCCGCCTCGCCGACCCGGGCGAGCTGGAGCGGCAGGTGCGGCGGATGCTGGCCGATCCCCGGGCCGCGACGCTGGCGGGCAACTTCGCGGGTCAGTGGCTGCACCTGCGGAACATGCGGGCGCTGGCCCCCGACGTGAACGCGTTCCCCGAGTTCGACGACAACCTGCGCGCCGCGTTCACGCGCGAGACGGAGCTCTTCTTCGAGCACCAGGTGCGCGAGGACCGGAGCGTGGTCGAGCTGCTGACCGCCGACTACTCGTTCCTCAACGAGCGGCTCGCACGGCACTACGGCATCCCCGGCGTTCACGGCAGCCATTTCCGGCGGGTGAGGCTCCCCGGCGAGACGCGCCGCGGCCTCCTCGGCCAGGGCAGCATGCTGACCGTCACGTCCTACGCCACGCGGACCTCGCCGGTCCTGCGCGGGAAGTGGCTGCTCGAGAACATCCTCGGAGCCCCGCCGCCGCCCCCGCCGCCCGACGTGCCGGAGCTCGAGGAGCGCGCCACCGGCGAGCGCCCGCGCTCGATGCGGGAGCGGATGGAGCAGCATCGGGCCAACCCCGTCTGCGCCGCGTGCCACGCGCGGATGGACCCGCTCGGCTTCGCGCTCGAGAACTTCGACGCGATCGGCAAGTGGCGCACGGCCGACGGCGGGAGTCCGATCGACGCCTCGGGCACGCTGCCCGACGGCGCCGCGTTCGACGGCCCGGCGGGGCTGCGGCGGATGCTGGTGGAGCGCCGGGCGGAGGTGGTCGAGGCGGTCGCCGCGAAGCTGATGACCTATGCGCTCGGCCGGGGCGTGGAGACCGGGGACATGCCCGCCATCCGGCGCATCGTGCGGGAGGCGGAGGCCGGCGAGCACCGCTGGTCCGCCATCGTGCTGGGCATCGTCCGGAGCACCCCGTTTCAGATGAGGAGGGCGGCGTCATGATCGTCACCGGCAAGGCGCTCCCGCGGCGGACCGTGCTGCGCGGCCTCGGAGCGGGGATCGCGCTTCCGTTGCTCGACTGCATGGTGCCCGCGTTCGCGGCCGTGCGGAACTCCGCGGCGCGGCCTCGGGCGCGCTTCGGCGTCGTCTACGTGCCGATGGGCGCCATCATGGACGAGTTCACGCCGGCCGCCGAGGGGGCCGGATTCGAGCTGCCGCCCATCCTCCAGCCGCTGGCCCCGGTGCACGACCGGCTGGTGGTCGTCTCCGGACTCGACAACGAGCCGGCCGTCGCCCTGCCGGGCGAGCCGGCCGGGGGCCACGGGCGCATCGGCGCGGCCTTCCTGACCGGCGTGCACGGGAAGCCGACGGAGGGCGCCGATTTCCAGGCCGGGGTCTCCGTCGACCAGCTCGCCGCGACCGAGCTCGGCCGCGAGACGGAGCTTCCGTCGCTCGAGGTCGGCCTCGGGGCGCGCGACCGGGACAAGCAGACCGAGTACCGATACGC
>JAPOWL010000537.1 GCA_026707615.1 Acidobacteriota bacterium
CAGCCACGAGCTGTTCCACGCCTGGAACGTCAAGCAGTTGCGGCCCGCCGCCCTCGGGCCGTTCGACTACGAGCGCGAGGCCTACACGCCCAGTCTGTGGATGGTGGAGGGGTTGACTTCCTACTATGGCCCCCTGGTCGTCCACCGGGCAGGAATCTCGACGCGCGAGGAGTACCTGGAGGCGCTGTCCGGCCAGATCCAGGCGCTGCAGACGACGCCGGGACGGCTGGTGCAGCCGGTGGCCGACGCGTCGCACGACGCCTGGATCAAGTTCTACCGCCCCAACGAGAACAGCCGGAACACCACCGTCAGCTACTACACCAAGGGGGCCGTCATCGGCTTCCTGCTCGACGCGCGCGTGCGCGAGGCGACCGGCGGCCGACGCAGCCTCGACGACGTCCTGCAGGCCGCCTACGCCCGCTATTCCGGCGATCGGGGATTCCGGCCGGGCGAGTTCGAGGCGGTGGCGTCCGACGTCGCCGGCGTCGACCTGGGCGACTGGTTCGATCGGGCGATCCGCTCGACCGAGGAGCTCGACTACCGGGCGGCCCTCGACTGGTTCGGGCTCGAGTTCGACTCCGGCTCGCCGGCGGACAAGGACGCGGCGGCGCCGGCCTGGCTCGGCCTCGGGACGCGCGCGGCCGGCGGCCGGCTGCTGGTCGCCGGGGTGCCCCGCGTCACGCCGGGCTACGAGGCCGGGTTCAACGTGGGAGACGAGATCATCGCCATCGACGACTACCGGGTCGCGGCGGCGGGATGGCGACGGCGCCTCGACCTCTACCGGGCCGGCGACGAGGTCACCTTCCTCGTCGCCCGGCGGGAGCGCTTGCTGCGGCTCGACGCGCGCTTCGGAGAACGGCCGTCCGAGGGCTGGCGGCTGCGGCCGGTGGAGTCGCCCTCCCCCGCGCAGGCGGAGCATCTCGACGCCTGGCTGGGCCGGGGGTCGGCGCCGTAGGAGGTGCTGGAGTTCTCGCGAGGCCGCCCCCCCCCCGGCCGCTCGGTGCGTCTCGAGAGCGGTGCGCGGCGGCAACCGTCTCTCCCAGCCCCGACAAGCATGTCGCTACAATGTGGGTCGGGCCTCTAAGCCAAAGCAAGAACGCGACTTGCAGCCGCGGCTGCGCCGAGCCGACGGCAGCCTCGCGTGTCGGATCGGCAACCCGTTGGGGGACTCCGCGCGCCCTTCCGAGCGCTACCGGTTGCGGGTGCTACAATCGACATAACATCATGTGGCCCGTACTGCGCCAACCCTCGGGCGGATCCGTCGGCGGACACCCCAACCACAGGACCAGTAGGATGCACAACAGCGGAAGCACTGCCATCGCTCTCGTACTCGCCGCGGCGCTGCTCTCGCCCGCCGCCGCGAGCGGCCAGGACGCCGGGTCGATCAGCGGCACGGTCACCGACGCGACGGGCCTCATTCTGCCCGGCGTGACGGTGGAGGTTCGCGACGCCGCGGGCGTCGGACAGGTCACGTTCACGGGTGGGACGGGAGAGTTCTCGATCAGCGGGCTGGACCCGGGCACGTATGAGGTGACGTTCACCCTGGCCGGTTTCGAGGCGGACCCGCAGACGGTCGAAGTGATGGCCGGCGTGACGGCGAACGTCGAAGCGGAGATGTCGGTCGGGCTCCAGGAGCGGGTGGTCGTCGTCGGGACTCGCGCGCAACCACGCTCGGTGACCGAGTCGCCGGTGCCGGTCGACGTCATCCGGACCGAGGACTTCGCCAGCCAGGGCAGCACCGACCTGGCCAACCAGTTGCGGACCGTCGTCCCGTCCTTCAACATCAGCATTCAGCCGATCAGCGACGCGGCGACGATCGTCCGGCCCGCCAACCTGCGCAATCTGGCCCCCGACCACGCGCTCATTCTGGTCAACGGCAAGCGCCGCCACCGGGCGGCGGTGATCACCTGGCTCGGCAACGGCATCGCGGACGGATCGCAGGGACCGGACCTGTCCGTCATCCCGTCGATTGCGATCCGGCAGGCCGAAGTGCTGCGCGACGGGGCCGCAGCGCAGTACGGGTCGGACGCCATCGCGGGTGTCATGAACTTCCAGCTCAAGGACGCACGAGAGGGCGGCAGCCTGGAGTTCCGCACCGGGGGCTTCCTCGACGCGAATCCGGGAACCGCGTCGACCTGCGGCTCGGGCATCATCGGCGACATCAGCCACTCCTGCAACGGAATCGGCGGCCACGGTCGCGCGATGTCGGTCGCCGGCAACGTCGGGTTGCCGCTCGGCTCGACCGGGTTCATCAACCTCAGCATGGAGTACGGCAACGCCAACCCGACCAACCGCAGCGTCCAGCGTAACGACGCGCAGGCGATCATCGACGCCGGCAACACCAACATCCGCAACCCGGCGCAGGTCTGGGGCTCGCCCCTCCTCGAGGACGACCTGAAGCTGTTCGGCAACTTCGGGCACCTGTTCAACAACGGCCTGCAGTTCTACGGTCACACCAACTACGCACAGCGCAAGGTGACGGGTGGCTTCTACTTCCGGAATCCGCACACGCGCGGCGGCGTCTTCCGCGGTCCGACGCTCGAAGACGGCCGCGGGTCCCTGCTGGTCGGCGACAGGGTATGGGCCGACACCGGCGTGGAGGGCGCTGGCGGCTGCCCGACGATCCCGATCGTCGACAACGTGCCTGACGCCGCCGCCCTGGCGGCCGTCGAGGCCGACCCGAACTGCTTCACGCTCTACAGCCGCTTCCCGGGCGGCTTCACGCCGCAGTTCGGCGGCGACCTCATCGACTACTCGCTCGTGACCGGCCTGCGCGGGTTCGCCAGCAACGGCTTCACCTGGGACGCGAGCGTCAACATCGGGACGAGCGAGGTCGATCAGTTCATCTACGACACGGTCAACGCGTCGCTCGGCTACGACACGCCGACGTCGTTCAACCCCGGCAGCTACCGGCAGGACGACGTCAACCTGAACTTCGACGTCTCGTATCCGGTCAACGACGTCGTCAACGTCGCGGCCGGCACGGAGTGGCGCGACGAGAAGTTCACCATCGGCGCGGGCGGGCAACCGTCCTGGGAGATCGGCCCGTACGCCGCCCAGGGGTTCAGCTCGGGATCCAACGGGTTCAACGGCTACCGCGCCGACACGACGGCGGGGGTCTGGAGCCGCAGCAACGTCGCGGTCTACGGCGACCTCGAGTTCGATGATCCGGGCGGACGATGGACCGTCGGCACCGCCGTCCGCATGGAGAACTTCGAGGACTTCGGTACCACGACCAACGGGAAGCTCTCGGCGCGCGTCGGGCTGAGCGACGCATTCTCGCTGCGGGCGGCCGTGAGCACCGGGTTCCGGGCCCCGACGCCCGGGCAGCAGAACGCGTTCAACGTGACGACCGCCTTCATCGGGGGGCAGTTGACGAACAACGGGGTCGTCCCCGCGACCTCCGCGGTCGCGGTGGCACGGGGCGGCGGCCAGCTCCAGCCGGAGAAGTCGCGCAACTACAGCGCCGGCGCGGTGTTCGAGCAGGGGGCGTTCAGCTTCACGGCCGACTTCTTCCGCATCGACATCGACGACCGCGTGGCCCTCTCGCAGGAGATAGCTCTGTCGGAGGGCGAGATCGAGACCCTGCTCGCGGAGGGGATTCCCGAGGCCCGGAACTTCCCCGTCTTCCGCTTCTTCCTGAACGACTTCTCGACCACGACGCAGGGCGTCGACCTGATCGGGACCCTGGCCGCCGGGCGGACGACGTTCAACGCCATCTTCAACTACACCGACACGGAGCTCAAGAACATCGAGTCTGCCGTCATCGACGAGTTCCGGATCAACACGCTGGAGCGCGGGCTGCCGAACATACGGTGGAACTTCAGCGTCAACCACCGCGCCGACCGCTGGAGCCTGATGGGCCGCCTGAACTACTTCGGCGCGTTCTGGGACAGTGAGGACGGACGGAACTCGGTCGGCCTGGTCGGCGGACCGATGCAGCCGTGGCTGTATCCGGCCTATTCCGGCAAGGCGCTGCTCGACCTGGAGCTCGGAATTCCGCTGAGCGGTGGCGTCAACCTGGCCCTCGGCGCCGAGAACGTGCTGAACGCCTATCCGGAGGTGAACATGTTCGGCGCGCAAACGGTCGGCAACCAGTACGGCCAGTTCTCGCCGTTCGGGTTCAACGGCGCGTACTACTACCTCCGGATCAACTACGGCTGGGGTGGCGGCAGCCTCTAGGGTTCTGTGCCGTACGGACACCGGTCGCCGGGCCCCGCGCGGGGCCCGGCGAGGCCGACAGGAGGTGCGCCAGAACAGCCGCAAGACCGTCGAGCAGTGAGTCGCACAGGCGCGCCCCGCCCCGGTGG
>JAPOWL010000363.1 GCA_026707615.1 Acidobacteriota bacterium
CGACCTCCGCCGGCGAGGCGCCCCGGCGGGCCACGTAGGCCGCCCCGCCGTCGGCGAGCCAGCGGTCGAACGCCTCCTGCGGCGTGGCGCAGTGACCGGCCTCGACGAGCGCCCGCGCCACGACGGGGCGGGCGACGGCGCGCCCGGCCGCCGAGGCCTTCTCGATGAGCCTGTCGATGGGGATCGGCACGGCGAGGGCGGCGAGCTTCTCCCCCATCTCGCGCGCGCGCCGCACGCGGTCCTCGCGCTGGTCGGCCAGGAAGCGACGCAGACGGGCCGGCGCCGGATCGAGGAAGTAGCCCAGCATGTGGACGTCCCGGCCGTCGGCGACGGCGGTGATCTCGATGCCGGGAAGCAGCTCGATGCCGTGCCCGGCCGCGGCCGCCGCCGCCTCCGGCACCCCGGCCATCGTGTCGTGGTCCGTGACGCTCATCGTGCGGATGCCGGCCGCGCGCACGCGGTCGACGAGCGCGGCGGGGGCGAGGGTGCCGTCCGACGCCGTCGTGTGCATGTGAAGGTCGATCATGGCGTCGGCGGCGGGCGCGTGGCGTCGGGAGCGTTCGGCGGGTCGGTCAGGTGTTGGCGCGGCGGGCGGACGCCGTCCGCGGGCGGCGCGCCTTCGACCCGGGCTGCGCCTTCGCCTTCGCTTTCGACTGCGCCCGGGACTCGCGCGCCGCGAGCGAGCGATACTCGCGGATGAGGAGCTCGAGGTGCTCGCGCTCCTCGTCGGCGAACTCCAGGAAGATGCGCTTGCCCTCCGAATCCTCGAAGCGCTCGCCGTAGCGCTTGAAGAACCGGTGCGAGCCGCGCTCGCAGCGGATGCCGATGCGCAGCGCCTGCCGGTCGTCCGCGCCCTTGTCGAGCTCTTCCGCCCCGGCCGCGAAGAGCCCGCTCGCGGCCCCCTTGAAGAAGAGGAACGTCGGCCGCGATTCCAGCTCCGGGTCCTCGGCGAGGAGCTCGGCGTAGCGCGCCTCCAGCTTCCCCAGGTGCTCCCGCTCCTCGGCGGCCAGCTTGCGGAAGACGCGGCGGCCGCGCGCGTCCTTCGTGATGCGCGCGGCGCGGGAGTAGAACTCCAGCCCGCTCCGTTCCGTCTGGATCGCGATCCGCAGGGCGTCGCGCGCGAAGAGCCGCTCCATGGGCACGTCGCCCTGCCCGCGCCGCCGGTGGCCGCTCCGGCACTCGTCGCACCGCCCGTGGATCTGCACCACGCTCTGGCCGAGCTCGAAGCCGCGGGCGCCGGCGATCTCCTCGAGGAGCGTCTCGACGTCCGACGACAGGAACTCGAACGAGCGGTGGCAGCTCTTGCAGATCAGGTGGAAGTGCCGCGGCTGCCCGTAGGAGTGCTCGAAGCGGGTGCGGCCGTCGCCGAAGTCGACCTTGCGGGCGATGCCGGCGTCGGCCATCCACTGCAGCGTGCGGTAGACGGTGGCGCGGCTGCTCTTGTGGCCCTCGCGACGGAGGACGTCGACGAGGTCGTCGGCGCTCAGGTGGCCTTCCTGGCGCAGGAAGACGTTGACGATCAGGTCTCGCTTGCTCGAGCGCTTGCCGCCCGCCGGGCGCAGGCGATCGACGAAGGCGGATGGCGCTTCCATGGCGATCACCCGGCGAGCGGGCGGGGCCGTCCGGCGCGGTCGGCCCGGCCGCACGCAATCAGACGCCGAAGGACTGGCCGCACCCGCAGGTCGACTTGGCGTTCGGGTTCTTGATGGTGAACCCGCCCCCCATCAGGTTGTCGACGAAGTCGACCTCGGCCCCGCTGAGGTAGCGGATGCTGATGGGGTCGACGAACAGCGTGATGCCGTTCGACTGGAAGACGCGGTCCGCCTCGGCGTCGCCGGAGCCCTCCTCGATCATCAGGCCGTACTGGAAGCCGGAGCAGCCGCCGCCCTGCACGAACACGCGCAGCCCGGCGTCGGCCTTCTCCTCCTCGGCCAGCAGGGCGTTGATCTTCGAGGCCGCCGCCTCCGTCACCAGGATCGGCCCCGCCACCGTAGCCGTCATCGTCTCAGGCACTGTCGCTTGTCTCCCACTTACGTCTGGCAGTCGGACTGCCTCGATTGTACAGCAGAACCCGTGCCGCGGCGGACCTGCCGCTCGCGCGTCGGCTAGCCGCCGGCCCCGGCGCCCCGGGCGTCCCAGAGCAGGACCCGGGTACCGGCACTCTCGCGAATGCGCCGCGGGAAGTCGCGGCGCAGCGCGTTCCCCGCGCGGGCGTTCATGCGCAGGTAGATCCCGATCCCGCTGGCTTCGAGACCTGCCTCGAACTCCTCCGCCCGGAACGCGAAGCGGTTGACGTGGCCTCCGCCGGTGGTGGCCTCGACCGTCCCGATCCCGTGCTCGGCCTGGATAAGGACGCTCCGGTACAACGAATCCTCGATGGCCCGGGCGGCGCGCTCTCCGAGGGACTGCGGGTCGATCCGGAAGGGCTCGGGCACCCCTGCCAGGTAGTCCGTCGCTTCACTGGCGAATCGTCGCCTCGAGAGCTTCCAGATCCCTGCGATCACGTTGGCGTACTGGTGCGTCAGACAATTGACAGCGACGGCGAGCGCGCCCGGGTCGGAGTGCGCGGCCGTCGCCATGTCGAAGACGTCTCGGACAGGACTCCGCTCCGCCCGTTCCAGCTTGCCCCGGAGTATCTGCGCGCTGTCGAGCACCAGGGTCATCGTCCCGTCGACCAGGGCCGGCCGCTGCCCGCGGGCGGGCTCCGGCTGAAGGCGGGAGATGTCGAGGGCGCTGTCCTTCAGCGCGGGATGGGTCGGGAACCTCACCTTCAGGTGCCGCGCGGGGTTGCGGATCGACGGCTCCAGCCGTCCTCCCAGTCGTGCCGCCAGCGTCCCCATCTCGTTGCCCGGGGGGTCGAGCAGCTCGTCGACGTCGACTCCCGGCCCAACGGTCAGATCGATGTCGAAGCTCGTGCGGTGCCCCCAGCGGGCCGCGAGGATCGTGCCCCCGCCGAAGCGCCACTCGTGGGGCCCGCCGGGGAGGGCGTCGAACGCCTTGCGAAGCGCGGCCCGGGTCTCTCTCCACAGCGTGGCCGCAGGCTCGCCCAGGGCGAGGCGTTCGGGCTCCTCCCCGTTCATGTCCCCGCCCATTGATTGATCTCTCTAATGCGCTCCGCCCATGCGAACCCGGCGCGGTGCATGGCGGCCACGAGCTGACGAATGGTGTAGGCGCGTTCGGCCCAGGCCACGATGATCTCGGCGACGCTGGCTTCGGATGCCCAGGTGTACACCAGGTGCCGCTGCCGACTGGTTGGCGCGGGCGCGCGCACGGCCTCGTAGAACTCGCGGCTGGTGGGGTGGCGGTGCCAGCCTGCGCAGCTCTTGGTGAGGAGGGTCTGCACGGCCCTGGAGTCGGGACCGGTGTCGGCCGGGTCGAGGCCCGGCCGCAGCCGTTGCACCTCCTCGGCACTGGGGTACTCGTCGCTGAAGTCTGCGGCGGGTCTGAGCGCGCAACGGGGAAACGGGTCCTCCCACCGGGCTCGG
This sequence comes from Acidobacteriota bacterium, assembly GCA_026707615.1. Classification (GTDB taxonomy): domain Bacteria; phylum Acidobacteriota; class Vicinamibacteria; order Vicinamibacterales; family UBA8438; genus JAGWAJ01. Next base: position 3,486 of record JAPOWL010000363.1, read on the forward strand.
TACTCCCCCTGGCTCAGCGTTCGGTGCTCGCCTTCCGGCATGGGCGCCGTGGCCATCGTACGAGTGTAGCCGCGGCGGGCCCGAGGCGGAGGGTGCGGCCGCGGGCTTGGCCGGGCGCGCCGCGGCGGGCGATACTGGCAGGCGTGACCCGCGAGGAGTTGCTCGCCGCTGCCGAGCCCCGCTGGCGCGCCCTGCGGGAACGGCGCGCCGAGCTGGGGGGAGCGGTCGACATGCAGCGCGTGCTCGTCACCCGCGGGCTGGACCTGGGGGCCGCGCTCGACCGGCAGCCGCTGCCGGTCGCGCCCCGCCCCGCCGGCGCGCTGGCGGCGCGGCTCGCGGGGGGCGAGCCGGTCGGGCTCGACGAAGGGGTCGAGGTGGACGCGGCGCTCCTCGGCCCCTACCTGCTGGGCTTCTGCGACGACCTCGCGGCGGGCGGCGCGGGCGCGCCGGCGCGGCACCTGCGCGAGGTGCTCGAGCGGGGCGAGATCGACGTCGGATCGCTGCTCGCGGCCTCGCTGGGGCGGCGGCAGGCGGCCATCCGGACGCGGGCCGTCCACGTCGGCGTGTCCCCCGACCTGACGTGGGTGGTGGCCGAGATGGCCGTGGGGCCGCTCGCCTGCCGCCTGCGGCAGCACGTGCTGGCGGAGGCGGACCCCGACCCGGAGCGGGCGGCGGCGGTCGCCGACCCGGAGCTGGCGGCGGCGGTCGCGGGCTGGGGGCGCGGGTACTGCCCGGCCTGCGGCTCGTGGCCGGCGCTGGCGGAGCTCGGGCCCGGAAGCCCGCGCGAGGGGGGCGCGAGCGACCGGGGCGCGGG
>JAPOWL010000324.1 GCA_026707615.1 Acidobacteriota bacterium
TCGGTCCAGCAGCTGGTCTTCGACGTCTCCTCGCAATCGGCGGAGTACGCGTCGAGCGTCGTCCGGTCGAACCTGATCCCGAAGTCCGGCGGCAACAACTTCTCCGGCGGCGTCTTCGCCGCGGGCGCCAACGAGAACTTCGCCTGGGACAACCAGAGCCAGGAGCTCAAGGACATCGGCTTCCGCTTCGCCCCGAACGCGTTCAACTGGAACATCAACCCGTCACTCGGCGGCCCCATCGTCAGCAACCGGCTCTGGTTCTTCACGTCGTTCACCGAGAGCCGCAGCAAGAGCTACATCCTCGACACCTTCTGGGACCCCGCCGAGCCGTCGACCCCGGAGGGAATCGGGGACGACCTGCGGGCCTTCAACAGCGTCGACAACGGGCAGCAGCAGTTCCGCCTCACCTGGCAGATCAACGACATCAACAAGCTGAGCGGTTCGTACCACGGACACCGCAACAACTTCAACCACGTCGTCGGCACCGGGTTCGGCCGCGTGAGCGCGGAGGCGCTCTTCAACGGGGTCTCCAGTCCGACGAACCTGACCAACATTCGCTGGACGGCGCCGATCACGAGCCGGCTCCTCGCCGAGGTGACCTTCGCCTACTCGCGCCAGGACCTCTACATGGCGGCGTTCGAGGAGAACCGGGGGCGGGCCCCCTTCCGCGATTTCGCCACGGGCCAGCACTACAACACCAGCTTCATCAACATCGCCGACGAGACGCACCGGCGCCACGTGCAGGCGTCGGTTTCCTACGTCACCGGCTCGCACAACTTCAAGGCCGGCCTCACCTACATGAACAACGTGCAGTACTACTCGTGGCCGGCCGCGGGCGACATCTTCCAGGCCTTCACCTTCCTCGGCAACCCGGTCGGCGCCCTGGTGATGGCCAACGGTGCGTTCCAGAACGCCCGGAAGCAGAACTGCGACTGCGGAATCTACGCGCAGGACGCCTGGACCGTCGACCGGCTCACGCTGAACCTCGGACTCCGCTACGACTGGTTCAACAACTCGATCCCGGGCGGCTCCCGGCCGGCCGGCTTCTTCACGCCGGAGCTCCAGATCGACGGCTACCCCGACATCCCGGACTGGCAGGACTGGAACGTCCGGGCCGGGGCGGCCTACGACCTCTTCGACGACGGCAGGACAGCGGTGAAGTTCTCCGTGGGGCGCTACGTGGCGAACGAGGCGCTGGGGATCAGCGACCGGTTCAATCCGCTCTCCCCCACCGGCAACCTCGACTACCGGACGTGGACCGACCTCAACGGGGACGGGACGATGCTGGATCCCGACGGCAACCCACAGTTCGACGAGATCGGGCCTTCGTACAATCCCAACTTCGGCACGCCGACCAGCGCGTACTCGCTCGATCCGGATGCGCCGCGCGGCCACAACTGGGAGTACTCCGGCGGCATCGAGCACCAGTTGGCGGACGGCTGGTCGATCAGCGGGATGTGGCACCGCCGCCACTACTCCGACCTCCGCTGGTTCGACAACCTGAACATCGACGCCAGCGACTGGAGCCCCGTGACCTTCACGGCACCAAGCGACTCGCGGCTGCCGAACGGCGGCGGCGAGGAGATCACGGTCTACGAGTGGAACCCCGGCTTTGTCTTCTCGACTGGCAGCCAGTACCTGACGCTGGCCCCGGACGACTGGCGGAGCTGGAACGGCTTCGAGGTGATCGTCGACGGGACGCTGCCGCGGGGCGGGTTCATGAACGCGAGTTGGACGGCCGGGGCCTCCGAGAACCATCGCTGCACGAGTGCGCAGGACGACCCCAACCGCCTCCGCTTCTGCCACAACTCGACGCCCTACAGGCACATGGGCAAGCTGTCGGGGGCAGTGCCGCTGCCGTTCGAGACGATGATCTCCGGCCTCTTTCAGGTTTTCGCGGGGGACACGCAACTGGCCCGCTACCGCGTGAGCGCCTTCGACACCGGCGGCCGCGCACTGAACCTCCAGGAGGGGACGACCGAGGTGCAACTCGTAGAGCCCGGCACGATGTTCTACGATGCCACGACGCGGCTGCAACTCCGCTTCATGAAGGACATGAACATCGGCAACTGGCAGGCGCGCGTATACATGACGGCCGACAACATCTTCAACAAGGCGGCCGTCACGTCGCGCAACCAGTACTTCGGCGGCGAGGGACAGTTGAACGCCGATTTCCACCGGCCGATCAGCATCCAGCTTGGCCGGCGGCTGTCGTTCGGCATCCAGACGAGCTTCTAGGAGCTTGCGCCGCAGAACGCAACGCAGCGGAGTGCCGCGGCGCGAGCCCCTGGGACGGTGGGGGCTGGGGCCGAACACGGAGCCTGCGACGGGTTGGCGGCGCTAGGCTCACCCAGCGCATGCGAGCCGCGCCCACGGGCGTCCGGCGACCGGCGGGAATCGTCCCGACAGGGGTGCTTCTCGCCGGCCTCGCCGGCCTCGTCCCGGGCGCGGCGCTCGCCGCGCAGCCCCCTCCGCAGCAGCCCGACTTCCGGAGCGGCGTCGACCTGATCGAGGTCGACGCCTGGGTGGTGGACGCCGAGGGGGTCCCCGTCGCCGACCTCGCCGCGTCGGACTTCGAGGTCGCCGTCGACGGGGAGCTTCGCCCGGTCGTCGAGGCCCAGTTCATTCCCCTCGGACCGCCGCAGCCCGAGCCGACGGCGTCGCCGGCGGCCGGTCCCTTCCTTTCTTCCAACGCGGACCAGCCCCCCGGGCGGCTGGTGGTCCTCGCCATCGACGAGGAGAGCTTCCTCTTCGGCGAGGGGCGGCACGTGATGCGCGCCGCCGCCGACTTCGTCGACACGCTCGACCCGGCGGATCGGGTGGCCCTGCTCGCCGTGCCCCAGCCTGCCGCCTACATCGACTTCACGGCGGACCACGACCGGGTCCGCCGCGCCGTTGCCGGCCTCGCGGGCCGGGGACGCCCCCCGCAGGGTTCCCTCAACATCGGACTCTTCGAGGCCTACCAGATTGCGGAATACGGGAACGCCGGGATGGAAGCGGAAGTGGTCGCCCGCGTCTGCGAGGACGACATCGGCGTCGTGGCGTGCCGCCAACTGGTGCGGGCGGAGAGCCGGCAGATCGTCAACGAGACGCGCCGCCGCACGGAGGCCGTGCGCCGCGAGCTCGAGTCCATCCTGGCCGGCCTCGGCGAGATCGACGGACCCAAGGCGCTGGTGTGGATCTCCGGCGGCTTCGTGATCGACGGGGCGGGTCTGACCCTCCGCGAGGTCGAGCGCCGGGCCGCCGCGGCGCGCACGACGCTGTACGTCGTCATGCTCGACGAGCCGCTCGTCGACACGGCCCGGCAGGCCCTGGCGCCGACGCCGCGGCAGGACCGCCGGATGCAGGAGGAGGGCCTCCTCGCCGCCGTGTCGTTGACCGGAGGGCGCCTGCTGCGGGCCGGCAACAACCCCGATCCCCTCTTCGACCGCATCCGCAGCGAGCTCACCGGCTACTACCTGCTCGGCGTGGAGTCGCACCCCGCGGACGCCGAACGGGACAGCCTGGCGATCGAGGTGGCAGTGCGACGGGCCGGGGCGCGCGTGCGCGCGGGGCGCACGGTGCGGCTCCCGCCGCAGACCGCGGACCCCGGCGAGGCCGAGCGCGTGGCCCGCATGCTCCGCTCCCCGACCGCCGTGCGCGAGCTGCCGGTCCGCGTTGCAACGTACGCGTACCGTATGGCCGACGAACCCGGCCTGCAGATCCTGACCGCGGTGGAGGTCGGCGCCCCCGGCGGCCTGTCCCCCCTGACGGTGTCGTATCTCCTGCGCGATCCGGCGCGTACGACGGGGTGGGCGGAGACCCTGCCGGTCACGCCGCGGCTGGCGGGCGGACCCAACGGGCCGGTGCTGGAGGTCTCTCTGCCGATCCCGGTGGAGGCACCAGGCCGCTACAGCTTGCGGCTCGCGGTGATCGATGCCGCGGGCCGCCGGGGCAGCGTGGAGCATCCGGTCCGCCTCGAACGGGCGCCCCCGGCGCCGGTCGCGGCCGGCGACCTGCTGGTCGCGGATCAGGCGTTGTCGCCGGCCGGGAACATCCGTCCCCCGATCGAGGCGCAGGTCGCCAGCGGACGGCTGCTGGCGTACACGGAGCTGTACGCGGCATCACCCGGGGTCTGGGAGCGGACCGCCGTCCACCTCGAGGTCGTCGGCGAGGCCGCGGGCGCGGTGCTGGCCCGGGGGGCAGTCACCCTGAACGGTGCCGATACCGATGCGAATGCCGGCGCCGACGCCGCTGCCGGCGCCTCGCGCCGCCGGGTGACCGGCATCGTCGGCGTTGCTCACCT